>JAEDJT010000042.1 GCA_016296185.1 Bacilli bacterium | reverse complement strand
CATTTATTGTGATATCTTATATTATGTTTTTACAATAGACCTTATGGTCTTTTTTTTATGTTTTTTCTTGCTTTTATATGGTATAATTTATATTAGAGTAAAAAGGAATATAGGTGATTTACATGAAAGATCAAATTTTAGATTTATTAAAAAACATTCATGAAGCTAAAGAGTTAATGGAAATTAATGATTTATTAGGTTTAACTAGTGCTGAAGAATATAAACAATTACAAGATTCTATTCAAGAATTAGTTGATTCTTATGATGTTTTTGTTACAAAAAAAGGAAAATATATTCTTTTAAAAAATTGTCCTGGAATTAAAATCGGTAAATTATCTGTTAATAAAAAAGGTTTTGGTTTTGTTATTCTAGATAAAGAAGAAGATTTATATGTTGACAAGAAAAATATGAATGGTGCTATTCATGATGATATTGTTCTTGTTGAAGTATTTGCTTCTGGTGTTAGAAAAGAAGCTAAAGTTGTTAGAATTATTAAAAGAGAATTAAATGATATTGTTGGTACTATTACTTTTGATGAAGAAGGTAAATGTATATTAAAATTAGATGCAGATGATAAGAGAAACTTAATTGTTTATTTAACTGATGAAAGTATTAAAGATTGTGTTGAAGGACATAAGGTTCTGGCTAAAGTTTTAAAAGAATATGGTAATCATAAATACCTAGCTGAAGTTATTAAAATTATTGGTCATATTAATGATCCAATGACTGATATTTTAAGTATTGCTTATAAACATGGTATTTACGAAGAATTTGGAGATGAAGTTGAAGCTGAACTAGTTGATATTCCTAATGAAGTTTCAGAAAAGGAATTAGCTGGTAGAAGAGATTTAACAGATCAAGTTATTTTTACTATTGATGGTGATGATACTAAAGATATAGATGATGCTATTAGTATTAAAGTTTTAGATAATGGTAATTATGAATTAGGTGTTCATATAGCCGACGTTTCTAATTATGTTAAAGAAAATACTGCATTAGGTGATGCTGCTTATAGTAGAGGAACTTCATCATATTTAGCTGATACAGTTATTCCAATGTTGCCTCATAAATTATCAAATGGTATTTGTTCTTTAAATGAAGGTGTAATTAGATTAACTATGTCATGTGTTATGGAAATTGATCATAAAGGTAAATTTGTTAATTATGATATTTTCCCTAGTTATATTAAAAGTAGTAAGAGGATGACTTATAAAAAAGTTAATGATATTATAATGCGTGATATTGTTGATCCAGAATATGCTCCGTTCGTTGATGATTTAAAAGCAATGAATGAATTACATATGATTCTTAGAAAAGAAAAAAATAGTAGAGGTTATATTAATTTCGAAATTGATGAAGGTAAAATAGTTCAAGATGAAAATGGTAAAGCAATTGATATTATTAAACGTACTCGTGAAGAAGGAGAAAAACTTATTGAAGATTTCATGATTGCTGCTAATGAATGTGTTGCTACTCACATATATAATATGGATTTACCATTCATGTATCGTATTCATGATACTCCTAAACCAGAAAAAATAGATGAGTTCATGAATTTAGTTAAAATCTTAGGATATAAATTAAAAGGTAATTTCAATGATTTATCTCCTAAAGGTATTCAAAATATTCTTGATCAATTAGAAGATAAAAAAGAATTTGAAATTTTATGTTCTTTATTGTTAAGAAGTATGAGAAAAGCTGAATATAGTAAAGATAATATTGGACACTTCGGTTTAGCTAGTAAAGCATATACTCATTTTACTAGTCCTATTAGAAGATATCCTGACTTAGTTGTTCACAGATTATTAAAAAAATATTTAGTTGAACAAGATATGTCTATGACTACTATTCAAACATTAGATAATTCTTTAGTTGAAATTGCTCAACATTCTTCTGAAAGAGAAGTTGCTGCTGTTGATGCTGAAAGAGATGTGTTTGATATGAAAGTTGCCGAATATATGGAAGACCATATTGGCGAAGAATATGAAGGAACTATTACTACAATTACTAATTTTGGTTTCTTTGTTGAATTACCAAATTTAGTAGAAGGATTAGTTCATGTTCAAACAATTAAAGGTGATTATTTCACTTATGTTCCTGAGTTACTTGCTATGATTGGTAAGTCTACTAAGAAACAATATAGATTAGGGGATAAAGTAAGAGTTAAGTGCGTTGCTGCTAGTAAAGAAGCATCAATGGTTGACTTTGAATTAGTAAAGGTTGATGAAGATGGAAATCAAGAACAAGAAAGCTAGTTTTGATTATTTCATTGAAGAAGATATTGAATGTGGAATTGAATTAAAAGGAACTGAAATCAAATCATTAAGAAAAGGTTCTGGAGATTTAAAAGATACATTTGCAGTTATAAAAAATAATGAAGTATTTTTATTAAATATGTATATTGCAAAGTATGAAGAAGGCAATAGATTTAATCATGATGAAAGAAGAACTAGAAAATTATTATTGCATAAACATGAAATAAAAAAATTAAAAGAAAAGATTGAAAGAGAAGGTTATAGTTTAGTACCTTTAAAGGCTTACTTAAAGAATAATAAAGTTAAGATTTTATTAGGAGTAGGTAGAGGAAAGAAAAACTATGATAAGCGAGAAACTATCAAACAAAGAGATTTAGATAGAGAAGCGAGAAGAATGAGATGAGGGTAAAATTAAAAAGAAACATTTTGTTTTTCCTTGTCTCTTTTTTTGTATTCTTTTCTTCTGTTTTTGCTTTAAATAAAGCACCTGTTGATATTACTACAATGAGTATAGATGATATTAATGATGCTTTTACAAAAGGTTATTTAAATAGTGAGTTATTAGTTAATTTATATTTAGATCGTATTAATGAATATGATTATTTATATAATAGTATTAATCAAATTAATGATAATGCACTTGAACAAGCTAGGGAATTGGATAATGAACGTTTAGAAGGTAAAATTAGAGGACCATTACATGGTATTCCGATATTAGTTAAAACAAATATTGATGTTAAAGGATTAGCTACTACTGCAGGTGCAAAATCTTTATCTGATAATTATCCTAATGATGATGCTTATGTTATAAAAAAATTAATTGATTCTGGTGCTATTATTTTAGGATCAACCAATATGAGTGAATTTGCTTTTTCTGCTCAGAATTCTTATAGTTCATATGGATATGTTAAAAATGTATTTAATAATAATTACACTTCTTATGGTAGTAGTGGTGGTAGCGCTGTTTCATTAGGTGCTGCATTTGCTGCGGCTAGTTTAGGTACTGATACTAATTCTAGTGTTAGAATTCCTGCAGCTGGTGCTGGAGTTGTTGGTTATAGACCAACTTTAGGACTAATAAGTAGAAGTGGTGTAATACCTTATGATATTGAAAGAGATACTGTTGGTATTATGAGTAAAAACATTTCTGATAATGCTTTATTATTAAGTATAATTTCAGGTGAAGATAAAAAAGATGTTTATACAACAAATTTTGAATCTTACGACTATAATGATTTTGAAATAAATAATGATATGAGTGATTATACAATTGGTGTTGTTACTCAATTCATTAATGGAACAGGTAAGGGTATTACTGGTGTTACAAATAGTGATATTTTAAATTTAACAAATTCTAGTATTGATAATATGAAAAATGCTGGAGCTAATATAGTTTATATAGATGAATTTTACTTACAAAAAAATTATTCTATCGCGACTTCTACATATGCCGGTTTAACTATGTGTGATAATATCAATGAATATTTAAAGGGGACTACTGGTACAATGAGAAGTTTTCAACAAATAGCAAAGTCTGGTGGACATGTTCAAAGATTAACTGGATATGCTAAAGGATGTAATGGTCATTATAAAAGTAAATCATATCGAGATAGTTTAAAAAGTAAATATAGAACTCATGTTGATAATGTATTTAATAAATATAATGTTGATGTTATTGTATTTCCAGCGATAAAGAATAAACCATATTCATATAAATCTACTGGACTAATTAGTCCTGGTAGTTATTTATCTAGTGTAATTGGTTATCCTTCTATTACCGTTCCTATGGGAAAAGATGAATTAGGATTTAGCTATAGTATTGAAATAGTTTCTACATATAAAAATGATAGCAAATTATTAAACATTGCTGGATCTTTTGAAAAAGCTAATGGAAATACTATTTCATCTTCTGATTTAGTTCCTTCATTATATTCTGTTCCTGATGAAGTATTATTATTAAAAAATATATATGAAAATATTGATCCTTCTTTATATAGTGATTTATACGAAGATATTCATTCATATTTTGTTAATTATAATTCAAATGATAATTACATTGATGATGCTTTTAATCTTGTTGATAAATATAATAATTATGAAGTTAAAACAACTAAGAATAATTTAAATATAATTAGTAATAAAGTATCTAAGAAAATATTAATTATTATTTTATTAGTTGTTATTTTATTGTTATCTGTTTTTAAAATAGTTAGTTTTTATTGTTTTAGTATGAAAAAGAACACTCAAAAATAATCATTATTGGGGTGTTCTTTTTTATTAATATTTGATATAATTATTAACGTAAAGTTAGGAGGAATAAATATGACTTTATCGACTGTTTGGTCAATTATAACTAGAATCATTGATATTAGTATTGTATGGTTTATGTTTTATTATATATTAAAGAATGTTAAAAATAACGTTAAATTAATTTTAATTGTTAAAGGAATAATAGTATTATTCTTTATCAAGGTAATAAGTGATTTATTTAACTTATATACTGTAGGTATTTTACTTGAATATTGTTTTGAGTGGGGACCTATTGCAATTATTATTTTATTTCAACCGGAAATTAGAGGATTCCTTGAATCTATTGGTAGAACTAAATTATTAGGAAGACATAAAATTCTTACTGTAGAAGAACGTGAAAGAGTTGTTTATGAAATTATGGATGCTGTTGAGTATCTTAAAAAGAATAAAATTGGTGCATTAATGGTAATTGAAAGAGATGTTTCATTACAAGAATATATTAATCCTGCTACTAAAGTTTATGCAGATTTAACAAGTCCATTATTAGGTACAATATTCTTCCCTAATAGTCCATTACATGATGGTGGTATCATTATTCAAGGAGATAGAATTACATGTGCTGGTGCAGTATTTAAAACAAGTATGGATCCTAATTTAAATAAAAAGTTAGGAACTAGACATAGAGCTGCTTTAGGTATTGCTGAAGAAAGTGATGCAGTAGCTTTAGTTGTTTCTGAAGAAACAGGTAGATTAAGTATTGCAGTAGATCATGAAATTCATTATAACTTAAGTTTAGATGAATTTAGAATGATGTTAGTAGATGAATTAAAACCTAAGACTGAAGTATTCTATGATGCTGATGATGAAAGCGATGGTGAAATTTATGAATAAAATATTTAATTTTATTAAATTTATAATTTTAAAAATTTATGGTTTTATTGATAAATTTATTGTTACTCCAATAAGTACTTTGATTTATAAGATTCAAATAAAAATTGGTAAAGAAAGTAAATTAGAAAAAATATTAAATAGACCTAATGTTTTATTATATATGTCATTACTATTTGCTGTTTTATTATTTTATGTTGTTGATGTTAAAGCCAATGTTTTAGTTAGTAATGATGCAGTTATATTAACTGATGTTCCAGTTAAAGTTGATGTATTAAACGCTTATGTTGTTGAAGGTGCTCCTGAAACAGTAGATATTACATTAATTGGTAAAAAGAGTGAAATATATTTAGCAAGACAATTAGGAGATAATTATGTTGTTTTAGATTTAAATGATTATAAAGAATCTGATGCTCCTGTAAGAGTTAAACTTGCTTATAATAAACCTATTAATAATATTAGTTATAAAATTGATCCTACATATGTAACTGTTACAATTAAAAGAAAAGTTTCTAAACAAAAAAATATTACATATGATTTAATGAATTTTGATAGTTTAAATGAAAAATTAAGTGTTAAGAGCGTAGAATTATCTAGAACTGATGCTATCGTTAGAGGTGCTGAAGATACTATTGATAAAATTGCTACTGTTAAAGCTTTAATTGATTTAAATAATTCTGATTTCACTAAAGCTGGTACTTATACTGTAGATGATATTAAACTAGTTGCTTATGATAGTGATGGTGTAATTATTAATAACATTGAAATTAATGCTCCAAACTTAACTGCAAATTTAGTTCTTGAATCATATTCTAAAGAAGTTTCTGTTAAGATTAATACTAATGGTAAGTTAGTGGATGGTAAATCTATTTCATCTATTACTATAAATGGTAAGAGTGTAGATGAGTTTAAAGTTACCGTTTACGGTGATGAATCTGTTCTTGAAGGTTTAGATTCTATTCCTATTCAACCTATTGATATTGAAAATCAAGGTAATAATGGAAGTAAGATTTCTAAAGTTACATTGAGTAAACCTGCTGGTGTAAGACATATTAGTGAACCAGATATTACTGTTGTATTTAATTTCGGTGAAGCTAAACAAAAAACTATTACTGTTAATGGTATTACTCCAAAAAATATTCCAAATGGTTTAAAAGCAAACTTAGCAAATGCATCTGATAAGAATATTGAAATTCAAGTTATTGGTGTTCAATCTGTATTAGATGAAATAGATGAAGATAATCCAGGTATTAGTGCTTATGTTGATTTAACTGGATATAAAGCTGGTACATATAATGATGTTCCTGTTTATGTTCAAGGTGATGATCCAAGATTACAATATACTGTTGCTAAGAGTGTTAGTGTAGTAGTTAGTGAATAATAAAAAAGACTCCAATGAGTCTTTTTTTTAGTCTATAAAATAGCTAATATCAATTAAGCCTGAAATTCCTATTAAAATATATATAATATTTGTTAATATTGAATCATTAAATAAGAATGTTACTAGATTAAAATCTAATAATCCAATTAATCCCCAGTTTAATGCTCCAATAATTGTAAGAATTAAAGCTATTCTTTTAATTAATCTCATAAAACCTTCCTTTTCTATTTATATTTTGTACAGAATATTTATTTTTATACTTGAATATATTTAATTAGAAAAGGTTGGTGTTATGAAAAAAATATTTTTGTTGTTAATAAGTGTATTGTTATTAACAGGTTGTGGTAAAGTTAATAAGGATAAATTGGTTAAAGAGTTTGTTGATAAAGTTGAAAAATCAGATTCTTATTTATTAAAAGGAAATATGTCTATTTATAATAGTGAAGACATATATAATTATGATTTAGAAGTTAAGTATAAAAAAGATAATTTGTTTTATGTAAAAATGTTGAATACTAATAATGATCATGAGCAAATAATTCTTAGAGATAAAGATTCTGTATATGTTGTTACTCCTTCTTTGAATAAGAGTTATAAATTTGTTAGTGAATGGCCTTTTAATAGTAGTCAATCTTATATTTTAAATTCTTTGGTTAAAGATATTAATAACGATAAAGATTATAAGTTTTATTCATATGATGATGAATACGTAATTGAGACTATTGTTAATTATCCTAATAATAATTATTTGAAGTATCAAAAGTTATTCTTTGATAAAAATAAAAATTTAAAAGAGATTATTGTTTATGATAATAATGATATAGAATCTATTAAAGTTGAAATATCAAGTATTGATTATAATTCTGATATTAATGATAATGATTTTAATATTGATAATATATTAGAAGATAATTGTTGTAATGTTATTGAGGAAAACACTTCAAATAATTTAGAAGATGTTTATTATCCTTTATATATGCCTGCTAATACTTATTTACAAAGTAAGGATGTTGTTAATACTGAAAATGGTGAAAGATATATTTTAACTTTTAGTGGCGATAAGAATTTTGTTTTAATCGAAGAAGCTAGTAATGTATATTCTGAATTCGAAATGATTCCTGTTTATGGTGATTTAGTATTGATGTCTGGAGGTATTGGAGCTTTAGCTAATAATTCTTTATCGTGGTCTTCTAATAGGGTTGATTATTACCTTACCAGTAATGATTTAAGTCCTGAAGAAGCAATAAATGTAGCTGAGTCACTTAATACTACTGTTTTCTTTGAAAAGTAGTATAGAAGGCTTAAAAATGGGTATATTTAAGATAACTATTGTTTGTTTTTAAATATTTGTGCTATAATTAAGTCAAGGTGGTTTAAATGGAAAAAGAAACAAAGAAAGTAAATAAGAAAGTTACTAACAAAAATGGTAACAAAACAGCAAAGAATTCTTCTGCTAAAAAGGTAAGTCCTAAAAAGGCTCCTGTTAAAGCAGTTCCAAAAAAGGTTGAGGAAAAAGAAGAAGTAAAAACAATTAAGGAAGAAGTAAAAGTTACTCCTATTAAAGCTGAAAAAAGTAAAGTTAAAGCTGCAGCTAAAAAGAATAAAGTTTATTATGCAAATAATGAAGCTGGAGAATTTGTTAATTTCTTAATTATTATTTTAATCATTGCATTATTATGTGGTGGTATTTATTTAGCAACAAGAGCATTTGTTACTAAAGATTTATTTGACAAAAAATCAGATACTGAAGAAATTGTTCAAGGAGCTATTAATTATGATGTAGCTACTATGGGTACAATGTTAAATAGACCTTATAGTGAATATTATGTAGTTGTTTATGATGCTACTGAAGGAGATTATATCTCTGATATGTCTAGTTTAGTTTATAACTATAATGCATTAGAAAAACATTTACATGTTTATACTGTAGATTTATCTAATACAATGAATAAATCATATTATGATCCAGAAAACGTTAATGTTAATGCAAAAACTTTAGAAGAAGTTAAAGTTGGAGATATTACTTTAATTAAAGTTAAAAATGGTTCAATTGTTAAATATGTAACTGATTTATCAAAAATGAAAGATGAATTAGGAGTTAAATAATAAGAAGTTTAATATTTTGTATTAAACTTTTTTTTATGATATTATTTATTAGAGGTGACTTTAAATGGAAGATAATAAAAAAGTTACTACTTCTAGTACTAAGAAGAGTACAAGTACTAAGAAAAGTACTGGTTCTAAAAGTAGTACTGCTAAAAAAGTAAGTAAGTCTAAAACTACAAGTTCTAAAAGTACTTCTAAAACTAAATCTTCAAATGCTAAAGTTAATAAAGTAAAAAAAGAAAATTTAGATATTATTATTAGTGATATAGATAAAATTGATAATGATAAAACACAAATTATTGATTTATTAGTTTCGGATAATGTAAAAAAAGAAGAGGTTTCTGAATCTGTTGTTAAAAAAGATAAAAAGAATGCTTTTAACAAAAAGAGTAAAAGAAAAAAATTCTTTAATGGAAAGTTTTATTTAGATATTTTAGATATTCTTATAATTATTTTAATAACAGCTATTATTTCTTGTATTGTAAGTGGTTATATTTTAAATAGACAATATAATAAAAATAATATTTTTAATGTTACTAGTCTAAAAGAAGATAAAGCTTTAAGTGAATTTATTCAAATGTATTCTGAAATTAAAGATAATTATTATGAAGAAGTTGATTCTGAAGGATTAATTGATGCTGCTATTGATGGAATGCTTCAACATTTAGAAGATAAATATTCTATTTATTTTGATAAGAATTCTAGTGATGCATTTGATGATTATTTAGATGGTACATATACAGGTATAGGAATTCTTGCGAGTGGAGCTACTGTATTAGAAGTTTATGAAAATTCACCTGCTGAAGCTGCTGGTATTGAACCTGGTGATGTAATAATTAAAGTTAATGGCAAAGATATTAAAGATGATAACGCTAATGATATTTCAACTTTAATAAAAGAAAATGATGGTGAAAGTACTGTTGTTGTTAAAAGATCAAATAATGAATTAACTTTTAAACTAAAAACTGATAATGTAACTATTAATATGGCAACTAAAAAAGTTATTGAAAAAGGTAATAAGAAAATAGGATATCTTGGATTAAGTTCTTTCTCATCAAAATCACATGAACAATTTGCAGAAGCGTTAATTGAATTAGAAAAAGAAGGTATTGAATCTTTAATTATTGATCTAAGAGGCAACTCAGGTGGTTATTTATCATCTATGGAAAGTATTGCTAGCTTATTTGTTGAAAAGGATAAAGTTTTATATGGTATTCAAACAAAAGATGATATAACGTATACTTCTGATAAAACGGAAGACAAAAGAGAATATAATATAGTTGTTTTAGTTAATGGTAATAGTGCATCTGCTGCTGAAATGTTAACTGCTGCTTTAAAAGAATCATATGGTGCTAAAGTTGTTGGTAAAACTACTTTTGGTAAAGGAACTGCTCAAAAGGTTGTTCATAGTGGTGAGACATCTTATAAATATACTGCTTTTAAATGGTTAACTCCAAATGGTGAATGTATTGATGGTGTTGGTATTAAACCAGATTATGAAGTTAACAATACTATTAACAATAATATTATTAATGATAAACAATTAGATAAGGCAATTGAATTGTTAAGCAAATAGATACAGGTCACTCTGTATCTATTTTATTTGTTATTTAGTAGAAAATATTATATAATGTAATGCGAAAGCGGGTTTTTTATGGAAAATATTAAAGTTGGAGATAAACTAATGCTTCGCTGTTATAAACATGATGGTAGTTTAGAACATACTTCTGACGAAGCCATTGTATTAGAAAATAATGATGAGTTTTTAGTTTGCGGAAATGGGAGAGCTAAAATTACTGAAAAAGATGGTCGTAGTCATATGACTAATGAACCTGCTGTATTATTCTTTTACAAAGACCATTGGTTTAATGTAATAGGTCAATTAAAGAAATATGGTTTATTTTATTATTGTAATATTGCTTCTCCATATATTATTGATGGTAGAGAAATTAAATATATTGATTATGATTTAGATTTAAGAGTATTCCCTGATGGTGGATTTAAGATACTAGATCGTAATGAATATAACTATCATAAGAAAATTATGAACTATCCAGAAGATATTGATAAGATTGTAAAGGAAGAGTTATCTTATTTAATAGATATGAAAAGACATGAAAAGGGACCTTTTGCTCCTGGAATAGTTGAAAAATACTACAATGAATTTGAAAAAATAAAAAAATGTTAAATTTTATCAAATAATTGTTGCATTTACATTTTATTTGTTATATACTTGGGATGTTGTTGCGTTAAGAGATGTCAACGACAAAGATAAATCCCAAGTATTTTTTAATAAAAAAATGTAAACTTAAAAAAACTTTTAAAAAAAAGTTGACAAAGGTTTGGGGATTTGTTATATTACTATTGCAACCGAAAAAAGTTGCTGAAATGATCTTTGAAAACTAAGTAAAAAAGTCAATTTTGAGTA
>JAEDJT010000090.1 GCA_016296185.1 Bacilli bacterium | reverse complement strand
CTAGTTCACAACCTTCATAATAATTTATTATACCTAATTCTTTAGCTTCTTCATAAGCAATCCAATCATAACATAATCTTGCTTTTTCTACTCTTTCTTTAGACATCTTAGTATTATCATATATTATTTGTTCAAATTGTTCATCACATTTTGTAGAAAATTCTATTGAACTTCTTTGTTCTTCTACATAACCTTTATTATATGAAGCACTACCATGATTCATAAATTTAGATAATTTATCTCCAGTTCTCTTCATTCCATTTACATATATAATAAAAGCCATTGAATATGCAAAATGACAATGAGTATTTACTTCTATACCCATATTTTTCATTTCATCCATTCTATGAATTATTGCACCTCCGCAATCAGTACACCCTCCATAGCTACTTATTTCTATTGTTATAGGAGGGAATTGTTGTAAGAATGCTGGTTTAACTAAAGAAGATTCAGCTTTAAATCTACTATATTCTTCTATTATTAAATCTGTGTCATCAAAGAAAGTTTTAAGTGTTTCTACATTAATTTCTCCAATTATTCTTAAAGTAGTTTTCATTTTTTTATCATTGTTATCAGCCATATTATTTATTCTTCCCTTCCTTAGAAGGTACTTCCTTTCTTATTATTTTACTTATATTATACAGTTAGATTTATTAAAAGTCAAATAAATCAATCATTTTCTTCATCAAAAAGTTTATCTCCTACTCTACCAATTAATTTAAAGTATTCATATATACAATATAATAGCATTCCAATTAATAAAGTACCCATAAACACATTTAAAATATATTCAAAGATATACATATTATTTATCCCTCCATAATTATAATTCTTTTAATATTTCTATTTCTAAAGTGTTGGGATTTATATTAATTATTTCCACTATATTATCTTGTTGTAATGCATATCTAATTGCAAACCAAGTTCCTCCTTGTTTTTCATGATTCCAACAACTTATAAGCACGTTTGAATTATCTATCATGAGTTCATTCCTTTTCTGCATTTTAGCAACGTGATATTCTCCTTCAATTGTATTCTTAACTTTGTATTTATCTATAGTATCCACATATACTAATTCATCACTTTTATCTTTCATTTTATTATATACTCCAATGCTCTCTTTTGTCCATTTACTTGCTTGTTTTTCAAATGGTATACATCCTATTATGTTAACATCTCTCTTACTAAAGTATAATTCTTCAAAAGCTATCGTATCAAATCCTAAAGCTAATCCATTGTATGCATTAAGTATTTCTCCGTATTTACTTTCAACATAATCAAAAACTTCTAAAAGTTTATCTCTTAATAAGTCGTATTTTTTAGAGTATATATTGTAGCCAAAAATTTTATTTGGTCTATGACCAGTAAAACTTATATTAATCAACTACTTCACCTACTTTACTAATTTTATTATCTTGAATTATTAAAGCTCCATTATCTGCAACTGCATAGGCTGTATCAAATATTGTCATTGTATTAAAATTAGTATTATGTATTTCATTATTTTTATCATAATGAACAAATAAATCTACATCAACTAAACCTAAACCTTTATAATATGATGGCATACCTTCTTCAGTAAATACAATATAACATCTTTGTAACATAAGACTACCAGCACTTTCACTTACAAAAACTTTATTATCTAATTGTTTTATCATATCCCATAAACCTAATGCTTGTAACATAAATTTAAGATTTTTCATACTGCCACCTGAGAAATAAATAATATCAGCTTTATCTAGTTTCCATTTAATAAACTCTATATTATCTGAAGGAGTAGCTATATAAAAATTCGATTTAGATATACCATATTCTTTAAAATAATTATAATGTTCATTCCAAAAACTTCCATTATATGTTAAATCCTTTCTACATTCTTTGAATTGATAATTTATATCACAAGCATAAGGTAAACATACAATAGACATATTAGGTTTTATAATATGTTTTAATGTATCAAAACATTCTTCGTCTTTTATATATTTTGTTGTACTTAACATTACATAAGTATTATTCATAATATACCTCCTATTAATTAATCTTTTGAAAGAATTGTATAGTTGTTCCTGGATTTTTATTATATACCATAATTATTTCAATACCTTGAAACATTTTACCAGTCCATAATTGAATATTATTTTCAAGTTGTAAATGACGACAAAATTTACTACTCATAAGACAACAATTAGGTTGTACTCCTGTATCTTGATAATATTCTATTCTTTTCTTTTTAAATAAATCCGTATAAACCAATATACATCATCTCCTTTTAATTCTATTATACAATTATTTTTATTAAAAGTAAATAAAAAAATAAGGATAAGCTAATTATTTTAGCTTATCCTTTAAAGTTATATTTTAAATGTATCGCTACCTTTATCTACTACTACTATTTTAGTTGTTTTA
>JAEDJT010000041.1 GCA_016296185.1 Bacilli bacterium | reverse complement strand
AGAGAAATATGCGAATGTTTTAGAAGAAGATATGAAAAATAATAAAGAGGTTATTTTATCTTCTACTAGAGAAATTAAATTTAAAGATATTCATGATGAGATGGAAGAATTAGCAAAAGAACCTACTAAGGAAATTGTGATTCGAAAAAAAGAGAATGATATTGAAAAAGAAAAGGAAAAATTGCGTCTTAAGAAACAAGAAACTTTTATGACTAAAGGTGATTTATTTCGTGATTTATTGAATAAAGAGGAAATTAAGGAAAAAGAAAAAGAATTGGATGAAATATCTATAAATAAAATTGAATTTGATAATGCTTTAGATAAATCTGATGATATTATTGATGATGATTATATTGATAGTGGCTCCGGGTTAAAGAAATTTATATTTATACTAATTATATTTATTTTACTTATTGCTTGTGCATTTATTTTTGTATATCCTGTATTTAAATCTTTTTTTGTTACTAGTGGTAGTGATGTTTTTACATCAATTAATGATAATATTGGTAATTACAAGTTGAATTTTGATAATAAAATTACTTATCAGTACAATTATAGTGATAATGATAATAATTATTCTTATATTAGAGGTTTTGATGGTAGTAATAAGTTAATTGGTGTTTCTAATGACAATTCAAGTATAAATTATTATTTTATAAATAATTCTTACTATATTAATTATAATGATGGAAAGAATTTGTATAGTATTAATAATGATTTAGATAAATTTAATGATGTTATTGGTGTTATTAAAGAAACTAATGTTTTTGATTATTATAATGTAATTTTTAGTAAAGAATCTAATATATTTAGAAGTTATATTGTTGATGATAATATTAGTAGATCTTTCGATAAGATTAAAGTTAATGATAAGAATGTTAGTGCATTCAGAAATACTATTGTTATAGAAGGAAAAGATATTATTAATATTATTGATTCTAATTGTGATTTAATTGCTAATGATATTAAATTTAAAAATAGTTTAGAATTTATATTTGATGATGATATTGATAATATAATTAATAATTTATTTGATAAAAATAAATATAAAGATAGTGATAAGATTTCTATTAGTTTATATACTAATTTATATGGTAAATTAATAGGATTTGATATTGAGAAGAATGGCTTTAGAATTATTTATTGTTACTGGGATTCTAATTATAATTATAGTTTTTATATTAATTTGAAGGAATTTGATTATATTTTAAATAAATATATAGATTGTTCTTATAATTTGGAAATAAATGGTAAAAAAGTTAGTGATAAGATTAAATCTAATGTCTTTGTTAATAGTGAAAATATTGGTGAATTAATATTTAATAGTATAGATTTTAATAGTATTAATTTTGATTTTAATTATAAATATAAAGATATAGAATATAAAGGATCTTTTATGTATATGTATTTAAATGATAAATATAGTATAGAATATAAGGTTAATGATATTAATTTTAATTATTATATTTATAATGATAGTATTAATAATAATCGCTTTAATGTAACAATGTATGATAGTGAAGATAATGATGTGAGTTCATTTAATGAAGTTATAAATAATGATTATAATAAATTTAATGATGTATATAAAAAATATATGAAAATTAATTATTAAAAGGATTTTAAAATCCTTTTTTTAATTGTATAATTATAGTATGAGGTGATTAAAATGGAATATAGAAAATTAGATAAATATCATTATATTATTAGAATTGATAAAGGTGATGAAGTATTAAGTGGTTTAACTGAATTCTGTAAATGGGAAGATGTTAAATTAGGATCTTTAAGTGGATTAGGTATTGCTTCTAAAATTGTTTTATCTAGATATGATATAGATAAAAAACAATTTGTTGAAAAAACTTTTGAAGGTTCTTTAGAAGTTAATAATTTATACGCAAATATTACTAAGAAAAAAGATTATAACGTAGTTAATGCTCATATTAATTTTTCTGATTCTGATTTCAACTCCTATGGTGGTAAATTGGTTGAATGTGTTGTTGGTGTTACATTTGAAATAGTTATTACTGTTATTTCAGGTAACGTTAATAGAAAAGATGACGATTTTTATGATCTAAGTATATTAGATATTTAAAAAAGGAAATTTTATCTTTATATTTAATATATTTTATAGGAGGATATAATGAAAACAATATTAGAGGTTAATAATATTTGTAAGTCATTTGGCAAAAAACAAATATTAAAAGATGTTAGTTTTTCTCTTGATGAAGGAGAAATACTTGGTTTTATTGGTCCTAATGGTGCTGGTAAGACTACTACTATTAAATTAATTCTTGGTTTGCAATCTATTGGTTCAGGTAGTGTTAAAATTAATGGATATGATATTGAAAAAGAATTCGTAAAAGCTATTAGTAATGTAGGTGCAATTGTTGAAAGCCCTGATTTATATATGTATTTATCTGGTCGTACTAATTTAAATATGATTGCTAATTACTACAATAATATTAGTAAAGATAGAATTAATGAAGTAATTAAACTTACTGGATTAGAAAATAGAATTGATGATAAAGTAAGTAAATACAGTTTAGGTATGAGACAAAGATTAGGTATTGCAGCTGCTTTACTTAATAATCCTAATTTATTAATTTTAGATGAACCAACTAATGGTTTAGATCCTGAAGGGATTAAAGAATTAAGAAGTTTATTAAAAAAACTAGCTAAAGTTGAAAATATTGGTATTTTAATTTCTAGTCATAATTTATCTGAATTAGAAAGCTTCTGTACTGATGTATGTATTATTAAAAATGGCGAAATTATTTCTACAGATACTGTTAAGAGTATTAAACAAGATGATACTACTTCTTATTTATTAGAATTAAATAAGACTACAGGTATTAAATCTTTATTAGAAGAGAATGATGAAATTATTGATAATAATACTATTAAAGTATATAGAGATAAAGATGGTATAGCTTTATTAATTAAATCTTTAGTTGAAAAAGGTATTTTAATTTATGAAGTTAAATTAGTTGAACTTACTTTAGAAGAAGCATTCTTAAAAAAGGCTGGAGGTAATAAAATTGATTAAGTTAGTTAAAAATGAATTAATTAAAGCTTTTCACAAAAAAGCTGTTATTTTCTTAGCTATATTTATTGCTTTATTTGGAGCTTTAGTTTATTTTGTAAATAAGAGTGATTTAGACAATGCATACTCATCAGAACAAATGATTGCTGATAATGAAGAATATCTTAAAAATTTAGATTTAAGTTCTGAAATTGGTCGTCAAGATTATATTAGTACATGTTCTGCTATTGAAAGTGCTAAATTTAGTAAAGAATATGGTGATGATAATTGGAGAGTATACGTTTATGATAATGTTGCTGTTTATGAAGATCAAACTCCATATGATTTAGTTTACAGTTATTGTGAAGCAACAGTTAATAATGATGAAGAAAAGAAAGAAATCTATTTAAGTATTATTGATAAATTTAAAGATGAAATAAGAAATGATAATTGGAATAATTATTTAAATAATGCTATTGAAGCAAAAAAAGCTGAAATAGATATGTATAAAGAACAATTAAAGTTGGTATCTAATGATTTAGAAGAAAAAGAATTAAAAGATAATATTAGAAATGCTGAGTTTGATTTAGAAGGTTTAAATTATAGATCTAAATATAATAGAGAATTCGATCCTCATGAAAGTGATGTAATTTCTAATTATGTTTCTAGTGCTAAAATCTATAAATCTATGGATCAAAATGAAGATAATTATAAAACTATTGAAGAAAAACAAGAATTTAGAGCAGCTAAATCTGAATACTATTTATATAAATATAAAGTTGAACATGAATTATTAGAAAATACATATGATTCAGCTTCTAATTTACTTGCAATTGATTTTGGATCTCAATTATTATTTGTTTTAATTGCTATAATTATTATTGCTGGTTCTATCGTATCTGATGAATTTAATAAAGGGACAATTAAACAACTATTATTAAGACCATTTACTAGAAATAAAATATTAATGAGTAAAATAATTACTAGTTTAATAATGTTTGTTTTATTTAGTGTATATTTTGCTTTTGTAGATATAATTTTATATGGATTATTATTTGGTTTTGATACATTTAATGTTCCAGTATTATATTTCGATTATGCTAATTCAGTTGTAGTTAGTCATAATTTTATTACAGCTACATTAATTAATTTTGCGTGTTTATTACCATTCTACTTAATTGTATTAGGGGTATGTATTTTTGTAGGCGTTGTATCTCAAAATAGTACTTTTGCAATTGCTGCAGGATTTGGTGTTTACGTAGTAGGGGATATTGTTAGTGCTTTTATTGATAAAGTTAATAATATATGGGTTGCTTTAATTCCATGTAATTCTTGGGATTTAACTCAATTCTTATATGGTGGTATTTCAAATTCTAAATATATTACATTAGGTTTCTGTTTAGCAGAAGATATAATTATTATTTTAGGTTTATTTGTTTTATCATTTGTAATATTTAAAAGAATTAATATTAAGAACCAATAAAAAAGATGAGTATTACTCATCTTTTTTTATTATTGCTTTACTTAAATCAATGTTACTACCTTTGAATGCTTCTAATACTTCAATTGGAATAGCAAATATAATTGTATTTGATTGATCTGATGATACATCGTTGATAGTAGCTAATGTTCTTAAGTGAAGTGCTCCTGGTGTTGAAGACATAACTTCAGCAGCTTTAGCTAAGTTTTGTGAAGCTTGTAATTCACCTTCAGCTTTTGTAATAACAGCTAATTTTTCTCTTTCGGCTTCAGCTACTTTAGCAATAACACGTTGCATTTCATCAGGTAATGAAACATCTTTTAATTCAACGTTTTCAACTTTGATTCCCCATGGATCAGTTTCTTTATCGATTATTGCACAAATTTCAGTACTGATTTTTTCTCTTTGAGATAATAATTCATCTAATGTTACTGAACCAACTGCATTACGCATTGTAGTTTGTGCTAATTGAGATACTGCATAACGGAAATCTTCAACATTTATGATTGCTTTTGAAGGATCATATACGTTGTAGTAGATAACTGCATTAATTTTAATTGATACGTTATCTTTTGTTATTGCTTCTTGAGCAGGAACGTCAACTGCTTTTGTTCTAATATCTACTTTTTTATAACTTTGGAAAATAGGATAAACAACATGCCATCCTGGATTTAATACTTTAGAAAATTTACCACATGTAAATAGTATTCCTCTTTCGTATTGATCTACTTGTTTAATAGCTCCAAGAGTTATGAATATTAGAACAACTAATAACATAATAATTAATTCCATTTTTTTATTTCCTTTCTACATATATCATATCATATTTTATTATTATTTTATATTAATTATGATATAATTATATAGAATAGGAGTTGGCTCATATGGGTTTATTTGGTATAAAAAAAGAAAAAGAAGTTGATGACTTTAATAATAATGTATTTTTTAATACGCCTCAAAATGATATAAAGGCTTTTACTCCAGGTAGTAATGTTTCTTTTAATGGTGGAAATGAAACTGTTTTAGCTCCTCAACCAGTTATTGATAATACTCCTGAAGTTTTAGAAACTAATATTAAATCACAAAATGAGACTTATAAAGCTAATGATGTTGCTCCTTTAAGTGTTAGTGCTCCAGTTGGTCAAACTATTAAACCTTCTGTTGATGTTAGTAATCCTTCAGTTGCACCTGTTAGTATTCCTAGTGTTAATACTCAAACTGAATCAGTACAAGCAACTACTTCAGTTAGTGAACCTACTGTTGCTGTTCAAACTACAGTTTCAGCTCCTGAAGTTTCGGTTAATAATCAAGTTCAACCTAAAACTACTGAAGAGTTAGAAAGAGATAAACAACAAATGGATGCTCTTAATAATGCTAATAATCCAATTCCTGTTAATCCTGTTGCACCTGCTGAAGAAACATTTAATTATGCTAGTGTAGAAGTTTCTATTAAAGATGTTATTAATTTATGTATTAATTCTTTAATTAAACCTGGAACTACTATGGTAGAAGAGGGGAATAAGTATAGAGATAATTTTGTTGCCGCTAAAGTAACATTGTTTATTACTTTAATTGCTGTTGTTGTAAATATTGTTTCTAGTATTGTTTCTGGATGTTTTTCTACCGGCTATAGTTTAGTTAATGGTGCATCATATACTAGTTTTGATCCTAATAATTTAATGAATGTCAACTGGTTAGGTGTTATTGTAAGTGGAGTTATGATGAGTGGTATTTCTATAGCCATTATATCTGGAGTTTATTATGCATCTTCTTTTATAAAAAGCAAAGGTATTGCTTTTGGTAGATATTTAATGGTTGCTAATATAGCATTTATTCCATTTATTGCTGGTATTACTATATTATTTCCTTTAGGAAGTATTATATCTGGTTTTATTGGTCTTTCATTGCTAGGTGTTAGTTTAATATATTCTATTGTTTCATTTATAAGTGGAATAAATAATTTATTATCTATAGATTCAGTAAATAAAAATATTATATATAATGTTATTAATTTAGGTTTAATATATGTAGTTTTAATGTTTATTGTATTTAAAGTATTTTATGCTAATATCATTGATGCTATTAGTATGTTACATTAAGAATCTTAAAAAGATTCTTTTTTTATGACTTAATTTTTAAACACAAAAAAACTACTCAATAGAGTAGTTAATTTCTAAATGGTGACCCGTACGGGATTTGAACCCATGCATGTATGCGTGAAAGGCATATGTGTTAACCGCTTCACCAACGGGCCATAAAATAAATGGTGGGCCTGGGGGGACTTGAACCTCCGACCTCACGCTTATCAGGCGTGCGCTCTAACCAGCTGAGCTACAAGCCCATTTGCTTTAGGACTTTTTAATTATAACTTATATCAGTAATTAATGCAAGTATTTTTTTGAATTTTTTTACTTGTCTTCTTGCTGACTAGTTAAGTATATCAATTTAATTTTAAAAATGCAACAAAAAAATATAAAAAAATATCAAATTTTTAAAATATGTTATAATAGTAATATAAATGAGGTATATATATGATTCTATTAGTTAATAAAAAACATTTATTTAATGAAAATATGATTAAAGATTTTAAAATGGTTGAATATGAGAATAGTGATGAAGAACTTATATATATTGAATCAGAAACATTTAGACATTATGAAATGTTACGTGCTCATTTGAAAATTGAAGGAATTAAGATTGATATATCTAGTGGATATAGAAGTTTAGAAAAACAAGAGAATTTATTTCTTGAATTTATGGATAAATATGGTATTGATTATGCTGAAAGCGTTGTTGCTATGCCTGGAACTTCCGAACATCATACTGGATTAGCTATTGATATATGTTTATATAATGGTGATAAATTAATTGATGATAATAATGAATTATTAAAATGTGAAGATGAATTTAATAAAATTCATTCTTGTTTAAAATATTTTGGTTTTATTTTAAGATATCCTAAAGGTAAAGAAGATATTACTGGTTATCCTTATGAACCTTGGCATATTAGATATGTTGGTGAAGATTTAGCTATGAAAATTGGAGATCTTACTTTAGAGGAGTATTTAGAAAGGTAATGTATGGAACAATTTAAAAGAAATATTAATATTAAAGATTATTATTATTCTTTGGTACTTATTGATAAAACTGGTTTAAATAGGCATGTTTTAGAATATGTTCTTTCTTTACTTGTACCTAAAGATGATAAACTTCAACCTTTAGTTAAATATTCAATTAAAGATGTTAGTGATAGAGATTCTATTTCTTTTGTTCCTCAAAATAATTCTATAAATATTTCTGTAAGTGGAATTGAAGATTGGTTATCTAATAATATTATTCCTATAAAAAATAATTTTGAGTATGATGATTTAAAAATTTTAAGTAATTATTTTATTCTTTTTATGTTAATTCATGAAATTGAACATTCTTATCAATATTTAATGGCTGATGGAATAGTTAGATGCGAATCTGATTTATTAAGACAAAGTTATAAAATGATGTATGATATTTTAGTTAAACCTAATTATTGTGATTTTATAAGTCAAATGAAGAGAGTTTATCATTTAAGATTATATGATGAAAATCATGATAAATATTTCTTAGAACGTAATGCTAATATTGAAGCTTGTGATATTATGATGGAATTATCTTTATTAGAGAAGGATTTAAAAATGTATAAGATATTCTTATATATGAGACAATCTTTTATGAAGTTAGGTTATAAAAATAATAATTTAGGATGCATTGATGAAACATTTAGAAAAATTAAACTATATAAAGAATATAAAAGAATATATTATTCTGAAAATTTATCCGAAATTGAAAAAACAAGATATGGTTTTCCAATTTCAGATAAAACTAGAACTATGCTTTTATTAAAAAAGATATAGTTCTTTTTATTTGATTTTTTAATTTATGTTAAATATAATATATTAAATTTGAGGTGATACTATGAATTATAATGAGTTATATAATGCTATTAATAAAGGTATTCCTAATTATACAATTATTGAATTAGATAATAGTGTCTTATTACGTGAATGTGCTTCTGATAGCGCTCTATTAACTAATGAATTGATTAAAGTTAGAAATGAGTTCCAAAAAAATATTAGAAATATTTGTGGTTTTTCAAAAGCTCAACATTATTTTTTTGATTCTTTATGTTTATATACTAATTATAAGGATAGTGAAACTACTTTAAATATTTCTGCTGTTCCTTTTATTAGAAAATTAAAAAACATATTAGGAGTTAATAATTCTAGTGAAAATTTTAATGATTATGATTTGATGAATGAAATGCTTGCTAGAGTAGAAGTTTTAAAAAAAATAAAAACTCCTGAAGAATTAGAAAAAGAGTTTCCTTTGATATACGATGATTATTCTTTAAGTTCTAGAGCATATCAAACTATTAAAGATACTACTGATCCAGTTAGAAAAAAGCAATTATGGGATTATTACAATACATATGGATTTGATACTAGATTTAATTATTTTATGAGTCATCAATGTGCTATGTATAGAAACTTAGTTGTTAGAAGACAATTTGTTGAAGGATATACAACTAGAAATCCTTTGAATTTAAATGATTTTAAAGGCCTTGATAAAGATAAGTTTGAATTATATGTTGCTTTTAAATATTTAGAAAAAGCAAATAATAGTGATTCTTTTGATGAAGTTCAAGATTGTGTTAAATATTTAGCTGCTTATATTAGAGAATATAAAGTTTCTGGTAATAAAGATTTATCTATTAATGTTGATGGTAATACTGTTTCTTTTAAAAAAGTATTTAATGGATATATTAAATTATTTAAAATGTATAAAGATTTAAAACCTTTAGATTCTGAAAGAAGTTTCTTTAAGGGATATCATATTAATCATGTAGAGAATCATATTAAAAAACATTATGGGAAATGTGTTAATTGGTTTATTGTCCCTGATGGTGATGCTGATTTATTTAACGAAAATGAAAGAAATAAAGTAATAGAATTTTTAAATAGAAAATATAATTATTTATCTAAAGATGAACGTGAAAAAGTTATTAAGAAAAGATATGAAATTTATGATCGTAAAATTAAGTTCTATGATTCGTCTAATTATGTTATTAAACTTATGGGATTAAATGATTTTAATGGATATATTGCTTATATTTATCCTAATGGTATTGTAATATTAGATAAATTATTCTTAGATTATGGTAATGGTACTCCAGCTCATGATGAAGCTCTTTATATTATGGATATTGAATATTTTGATAAGATGAGTAAGATGGATAAACAAGTATTAAAAGATGAACCTTTAGTTGATCGTAAATATCATAGTGGTGAATGGGAATCTCGTTTAAAAAAATATGTAGACAGAGCTGGTAATGATTCTTCAGTTGAATATTTAAAAGAATTTAAATTAAAACATAAAATTTAAAAAAGAGCCTTTTGGTTCTTTTTTTATTATGTTATAATTGTAGAAATAAATATAGGAGGGATATTTATGAAGAAAATAAAGAATTTAATAGATATAAAAGATTTATCTTTAAAAGAAATTAATGATTTAATTAAAGTAGCTAATGATATTATCACTAATGAAGACTCTTATAAAAAGAAATGTGATGGTAAAATATTAGCTACTTTATTTTTTGAACCAAGTACTAGAACTAGACTTAGTTTTGAAAGTGCTATGCTTAGTTTAGGAGGAAATGTTTTAGGTTTTTCTGAAGCTTCTAGTAGTAGTGTAAGTAAAGGTGAAAGTGTTATAGATACTATTCAAGTTGTTGGTGGATATAGTGATTTGATTGTTATGAGACATCCTAAAGAAGGAGCTCCTTTTGTTGCTTCAATGAAAAGTAGTGTTCCTATTATAAATGCTGGTGATGGTGGGCATAATCATCCTACACAAACGTTAACTGATTTAATAACTATTAGTCGTGAAAAAGGTAGATTAGATAATTTAGTTATTGGTTTATGTGGTGATTTGAAATTTGGTAGAACTGTTCATTCGTTAATAAATGCTATGAGTAGATATAAAGGTATTAAGTTTGTTTTAATTTCACCTAATGAACTTGTATTACCAGATTATGTAAAAAAAGAATTAGATGCTAATAATATTAGTTATGTTGAAACTAATGATATTTTAGAATATATGGATGAATTAGATATTTTATATATGACTCGTGTTCAAAAAGAAAGATTCTTTAATGAAGATGATTATGTAAGATTAAAAGATTATTATATTTTAAATAAAGAAAAATTAGCTAAAGCAAAAAAAGATTTATGTATAATGCATCCTCTTCCTAGAGTTAATGAAATTTCTACTGAAGTTGATGACGATCCTAGAGCGTGCTATTTTAAACAAGCTAGATATGGTAAATATATTAGAATGGCTTTAATTCTTAAATTATTGGAGGTTAAATAATGAATATCGATTGTATTGAAAATGGTTATGTTATTGACCATATTAAAGCGGGTAATGCAATGGAAATATATAATATTTTAAATTTATCTCTGTTAGAGTGCCAAGTAGCATTGATTACTAATGCTAAATCTAAAAAAACAGGAAAAAAGGATATTATAAAAATAGGTGAATTAATTGATTTAGATTTAAATAAACTTGCTGCAATTGATCCTGATATTACTGTTAATGTAGTTAAAAATAATAAATTAATTGAAAAAAAGAAAATTGAAATGCCTAATGAAATTGTGAACGTATATAAATGTATGAATCCTAGATGTATTACTTCTATTGAAGGTGATTTAGATCATGTATTTGTACTTGTTAATGGTGTATATAGATGTAGATATTGTGAAACTAGAATAAAATAAAATCTTTTATAAGATTTTATTTTTTATATGATTATCTAAGTTTTGTCAAATATTAAATTATGTGATATTATAATCACGACA
>JAEDJT010000040.1 GCA_016296185.1 Bacilli bacterium | reverse complement strand
TCACATAATTCTTCAATAACATACACCGCTACTGTTACTTATTTAGGTGGTGCAAGTAAAACAAGTACATTTGGAATAGAATATCCTGGTATTAAAGCAGGAAGTATAAGTGCTAATGCTACGGCTAGGGCTTATGCACTTAGTTATTATGGCGTAATAGATGAAAGTAGTATAACAGATGTAAGTGCATTATCAAGTAGATTAGGTACAAGTAGGGGATATACTGCTACTTATAATATGACAAAGCAAAGAAGTGTTTATATGTATCCTAAATCTTTTGGAGCTTTATCTAGTATTAAAGATGCTAACAATTTTGAATATATTAACTCTTACAGTAGAAATGAAATGACTTATAATAACGTGGATTATTATGTTTATATATTAACTGACCCAGTTACTATAACTGGATTTAGGCAAACATTTAGTTAGAAGAGAGGGATTTATAATGAAAATAATAATTAATATATTAAAGTCTCTTGTACTTTTTATTATATTTGGCTTTATATATTGTGGAATAGAGGTGTTATGGAGAGGTTATACGCATCCTTCAATGTTTGTTGTTGGGGGATTATGTTGCCTTTTGGTTGGATTGATTAACGAAATAACTCCTAAAATACCTATGATATGGCAATGTTTATTAAGTTCTTTAATTATAATAACTATTGAATTTATTAGTGGTTGTTTCCTTAATCTTTATTTAGGACTAGGTGTTTGGGATTATTCTAATCAACCATTTAATCTATGGGGACAAATATGTTTATCCTTTACATTTATATGGTTTTTCTTATCTTATATTGCCATAAAACTAGACGATTGGTTAAGAAAAAAATTATTCAATGAAGATTAGTTAATGTCTTATTTTACTCATGAAGATATATTTTCTTCATGAGTAATTTTATTTTGAAATATTTGAAAGGAGTTGATAAAATAATGGCAGAAAATCATAGTAGTGGTAAAAAAGAAATGAAATATTGGCTAAATAAAGATATAATTTATTCATCAAGAATGAATTTATATAATGATAATATAAATAATCTTTGGATAGAAATTCAAAGTATGTTAGAAAATGAACATAATCATAATAATAAGGATATTTTAGATACCATTACTCAAGAAAAAATAGATAGCTGGGATAGTGGAGGTAATACAGATTTAACCAATATGGCAACTAAAAATGAATTAAATACAAAAGTTGATAAAGTAGAAGGTATGGGTTTATCTCAAGAAAGTTATACAACAAACGAAAAAAATAAATTGGCTAGAATAGAGACTGGAGCTAATAATTATATTCATCCTAGTGTGCATCCAGCTAGTATGATTACAGGATTATCAAATGTTGCCGTAAGTGGGTCATATAATGATTTAAATAATAAACCAACTATACCAAGTATCGAAGGATTAGCAACTAAAGATGAATTAAATACAAAAGTTGATAAAATAAATGGGAAAGGATTAAGCACAAATGATTTAACCAATACTCTTAAATCTAATTACGATACAGCATATAAACATTCTCAATTAGCTCATTTTAGTGGAAATTATAATGATTTAACTAATAAACCTACTATTCCAACTGTTACAAATGATTTAACAAATGTACTTAAATCTAATTATGATACAGCTTATGAACATAGTCAAAGCAACCATGCTCCTTCAAACGCTGAAGCTAATGTGCAATCAGATTGGAATATAACAGATAGTACAAATGATGGTTTTATTAAAAATAAACCAACTATACCAAGTATCGAAGGATTAGCTACTGAAAATTTTGTAACAAATAAAATAGCTGAAGCTCAATTAAATGGAGGAGACAATAAGGTTGATTTAAATGGTTTGGCAACTAAAGATGAATTAAATACTAAAGTAGATAAAGTAGAAGGTAAGGGTTTATCTACTAATGATTTGACTAATACTCTTAAATCTAATTATAATATAGCTTATACTCATAGTCAGTCAACTCATTTTAGTGGAAACTATAATGATTTAACTAATAAACCTACTTTAAGTGATTATGTTAAAACTACAGATTTACCTACAAAAACTAGTCAATTGATAAATGATATGGGATATTTAACTTCTATACCTTCTGAATATATAACAGAAGTAGAATTAAATGACAAAAAATATGCAACATTATCTGATATACCTGTTGTCCCTACTAAAGTATCTCAATTAACTAATGATAGTGGATTCATCACAAGTATCCCAAGTGAATATATTACCGAGACTAAATTAAATGCAAGAAATTATATAACATCATCTGATGTGCCAACTAAAGTATCTCAATTAACTAATGATAGTGAATTCATCACAAGTAATGAATTACCTGATGAATATGTTTTACCAAA
The DNA here is from genome assembly GCA_016296185.1 of Bacilli bacterium. Lineage (GTDB taxonomy): Bacteria > Bacillota_I > Bacilli_A > RF39 > UBA660 > Coprovivens. The sequence goes on along the minus strand of JAEDJT010000040.1, from coordinate 9,388 downwards.
TGCCACTTCAACATCTTTAGGTGGGGTAATAGTAGGTGAAGGATTAAATATTAATAATGGTACAATAAGCAGTAATCATAATAATGACATTATAAACAATTTAAAAATATCATATGATTCATCTACAGGTGTTATAAATTTAACTTATAATAATAATGTTATATCTAGTATAACAATAGAAGTTAGTAAGAATACTTATAGTATAATAAATAATTTAAATAATGCTACAACTAATAATGTAAGTGGAAATATAGAAGAAGGTTCTGATTATTCAGCTACAATAACTCCTAATACTGGATATTCAATATCTTCAATAAAAGTTGTCATGAATGGAGTTGATATAAGTAGTAATACTGTTAGTGGTAATAATATTAGTATATCTAATGTAACAGGAAATATAATTATAACAGTCGATACTTCTGTTATTACTTATACAGTTACTAATAATTTAACTAACTGTACTACGAATAATAGCAATGATAGTATAACATATAACTCATCTTATTCATCAACTATAAGTGTAAATAGTGGATATGAAATGAGTTCAATAACAGTTACTATGGGTGGAACTAACATAACAAGTTCGGTTGTTAATGGAAATAATATTAGTATACCTAATGTAACAGGAAATGTAGTTATAACAGCAAACGCTACTGCTATAGTTATAATTACATATAGTATAACTAGAAACTTAACTCATTGTAGTATTAATAATTCTTCAAATAGTATAGAAAGTGGTTCAACTTATGTAGCAACAGTATCTCCAAATAGTGAATATGAAAATATAAGTATTACTGTAACTATGGATAGTAATGATATAACAAGTACTGCTGTAAGTGGAAATATAATAAATATCCCTAGTGTAACGGGAAATATAGTTATAACAGCTATCGCTTCTAAGTCTTCTGGAACTACAACACAAGAAGATACAATGGAAATATTAACTTCTGCTTCATATATTAAAATGGTCGAAGGAGGAAATAAAGCATTATATGTTAAATTATCAAAACAACCTACAAGTGATGTAACTATTAATATTGCTTCATCTTCACAATATTTATCTTCATCTGTATCCAGTTTAACTTTTACTGCCAATAATTGGTATACATCTCAAATGATAAGTTTAATATCTAATAGTGATAATAATACAACAGATGATTCATTTAGTTTAACATTATCTTCTAATGGAATTACAAGTAAGAGAGTAACAGTATATATCGTTGATGAGACAAATAGCGGATTTGAAGTATTATATAATAATGGTACATTAATAAATGGAGCTAAATTATCATTAACAAATGCTACAGATAATGATACTTATATAAGTACTAATATGAATGCCGACCAAGTTATAACTATATCAAATTATTCATTAAACTTAAATAAAAATGATAAGGTACATTTAGTAGTAGGATTGGCTACAACAGAACCTTCTAGTTTATATTCAATACGTTCATTACAATTAGGAGACGGTTCAGCCAATGATATAAGTGGTTCTAATATGCTTAGTGAAGAAGCTATAAATGGAGCTTTGATTAATGGAAAAGTAGATACTTATTGGACAATGGCAAGTGCGTTATCTGATACGAATTTAACATTTACAGGATATTTCTCTAGGGTAAATATATATAAGATTTATATAGAAAGGGGGAATTAGTATATGCCAAATAGTATAAATACAACTAATAATTTAACATCAACAAGTATTCCTGAATTATATGTTAGATATTTTAATCCAAAAATACAAATTAATACAACAATAACAATACCATACTATGTAACAGATAGTACACAAACAGAATTTTTAAATAATGTTAACACAAAAACTTTTACTACTATTGTTAAAATAGGTAATAATACTTTTTCTCAAACGACTAATGCTGGAGAGCAATCTATTAATATAGGAAGTATTTCAAATACAGGAGAAACATATTTTAGTATATATACTATAGATGAAAACGGAGTGTCAAGTGTTGAACAATTTTTTGATATTTTATTAATAGATAGTTCATATGCCATTACATCTTCTCAAACTTACACTATGCAAACTTCAGATTTATCAACTTATAGTATTACTACTGGAGAAAGTGTGAGTAATTCTATTGCAAAAGCTAATAATACTGGATTAAATAATTTATTTACAGCTGTTAAGAATAATGGTTATAGAAAAATAGTTATGTTGAATGAAGTTTATATGTTGGATTATCATGGTAATAAAATAATGCCACCAGATGAATTCACTATAGATATGAATCAAGCAACATTTAAAGTTACGCAATGCGTTGACCTTAATATTGGTAACTTAATTGATTTAAGAGATTGTTTTGATACCCATGTAATAAATGGGAATTTAATTGGTAACTATGATGGTTTTGATTTCGCTACAACTCAATCAACTACTGGTTATTATATACCAGGTGAAGGTTTAGCTGTTGCTGAAATGAACGGGGCTAAATATTCATCATTTGAAAATATGGATATGTCATATTCAGTTGGATATAATTTAGGGGTATTTGGCGGTAAAAATACTGGATATGTTGGTACTGCTGGTAGTTTAAAATTTTCTAATTCTTATTATATAGATTCATCAGGAAATACAGTAAATAGTTCTATATTAAGCACTACTGATTTAATAGATATAACTGGTATATTAGATAGAGGGGAATTGCAATGTAGTGTCTATTTAAATTATGGAGGACTTAAACTTAATAGAGCTGAGTTGTTTATACATTTTTATAATAGTTCACAAAACTATATAACTACAATAAAAACTAGACAATATCAAGTAGTAAAGATACCTTCTGGCTCTTCTTATGTTAGAGTAACTGGATTTACTTCTTCAAGTACTGATAATTCAGGTTTGAGTATATGTCACACAGGACATTCAAAAAATTGTGAATTAATTAATATTAAATCTCATAATACAAGAACCTGTGCAATGCATCCTGGTATATATAATCATCTATTAATCAAAGATTGTACTTTTAATCTTGTTGCAGATGAAAATGAGTATAAAGTTACTAAATTAGCCTTAGATTTTGAAGATGGGTATGAAAATGGAAGAAATTTATTTTTTATTAATAATGAAGTATATGAAGGTACTTCTGCATTAACAATACAAAGATGTTTTAATGCAAATATTATAGGATGTAGAAATTTTGGATTAGATACAAGAGGTCATATAAAAGGAGCTTATATTAAGAATAACTTTTTTAATAATGGAGATATATATACTACAAATTTTGATTCTCAATCTCATCTTAAATTAATTAATAATACTTTTTTGAAACCTTTAAATTTTTTAAAGTGGGATGATACAGGCAATTATGATAGTATAGGATTAACAGAATTAGATTGTAAAAAAGGATATACAAATAATAAAAATTGTACTTTATTTATAAGAAATGAAAGTAGTAGTGGTGGAGATAGTGGTGGAGGAACTAATACTCCTACTTCTTATACTGTTACTAATAATTTAACTAACTGTACTACTAATAATAGCGATACTAGTGTGTCAAATGGTTCTAGTTACTCGGCTACATTATCCCCTAATAGCGGATATGTTATGAGTAGTATTGTAGTAACTATGGGTGGTAATGATATATCAAGTACAGTCGTAAGTGGTAATAATATTAGTATATCTAACATAACGGGAAATATAGTTATAACAGCTGTTGCATCTGAACAAGCTGAGGTTCTTCCTGAAATAACTTTATTTGATAATGGATTAACTGAAAATTATACAATATCAAATGGTTCAAATTATACTGTTGATAACTTAATAACGCTATCTCATTCATCTAATACATATTTTGGTTTTGACCAAAGTGTAACATTTAATGCTGGAGATAGTATTAATTTCATTATTGATAGTTGTAGTCATGATGCGAGTGCCTACATAACTAGAGTATGTTACTTAGATGATAATAATACATTACAAGGATATGAAACAGCTGTAACAGATGATATTATATCAGCTGGATTACCTTATACGTTAACACATACATTTAATAACAAAACTACTATTAGACCTGCACTAATGAAGTATTTTGGTAATATAACTATAAGTAAAGTATATGTATCAAGAGCTGGAAGTTCAAATGAAACTAAACATTATTTAGTAACTAATAATTTAGCTAATTGTACTAATAGTAATAAATCTACTACTATACAAAACAACAGTTCTTATTCAGCTACAATATCTCCTAATGAGGGTTATTCAATAACATCTATTACAGTAACTATGGGTGGTATTGATATAACAAACACTGTTGTTGACGGCAATACTATTACTATAGGAAATGTTACAGGAGATATAGTTATAACAGTAAAAACTGCGTTATTATCTACTGATGGACATATAGTAACTTATAACTTAACTAACTGTACTTCTCTTAATGACCAAGTTGATGTAACTAGTGGTGAATCGTATTATACTACTATTACTGCAAATGATGGTTATATATTAACAGGTATTATAGTTACTATGAATGGTATTGACATAACAACCGATGTTGTTGATGAAAATAATAATATTCATATAACTAAAGTTACAGGTGATATAGTTATAACTGCCACTGTAAGGGAAGAAGGTGTAACTACAAATACTTATAGAGTAACTTATAATTTAGATAATTGTACTTCAAGTAATACAAATTCAACTGTTGAAGAGAACGCATCATATAGTACTACTGTAACAGCTAATAATAATTATACTTTAGGAAATATAATAGTTACTATGGATGGCGTTGATATAACATCAACAGCTGTATCAAATAATAATATAAATATATCATCAGTTACAGGCAATATAGTAATAACAGCTACTGCTACAGCAACAAGTTCTGGTGGTAGTGGTTCTGGTGGAACTAATTACACAATAACATACAATTTAACTCATTGTACTACTGATAGCACACAAACAAGTGTATCGAGTGGTGACTATTATCATACAAATGTTATAGCCGATACAGGATATACTATAAGCAATATTACAGTAACAATGGGTGGTATAGATATAAGTAATTCATGCATATTAAACAATGCTGTTGACATATCTAATGTAACTGGAAATATAGTAATAACTGCTACTGCAATAGCTAATAGTTCTACTGGTGATTCTAATGGTGGTTCTGGAGGTTCCAGTGGTGGAACACCTACTTATACAGTTACTTATAATTTAAGTAATTGCTATACTGATAGTACGCAAAAAACAGTGAACCAAGGAGATTATTATTATACAAATGTTATAGCTAATAATGGATATACTTTAAGTAGTGTAACTGTTGCTATGGGTGGAGTTGACGTTACATCATTATATGTAGACAGTAATAATGTTGTTAATATAACTAATGTTACTGGCGACATAATTATAACTGCTACTGCAACAGTAAGCTCAAGTTCAGGTGGTTCAGGTAGCACTTCTACTTATTATAACGTAACATATAATTTAACTTACTGTTCTTCATCAAGCTCAGTATCAAGTGTAGCTTCAGGAAGTTCATATTATACTTATATAAGCCCTAATACTAATTATACTTTAGACAATATTAGTGTTACTATGGGTGGAGTAAACATAACATCTTCTGCTGTATCAGGAAATAATATTGATATATCTAATGTAACTGGAAATATAGTAATAACTGCAACTGCTAGTTATACTCAAAACGTTGCATACTATAGTGTAACATATAATTTAACTCGCTGTTCATCTTCAAGCTCAATATCGAGTGTATCTTCAGGAAATTCTTACTATACAAATATAACAGCAAATACTAACTGTACAATGAGCAATATAACTGTAACCATGGATGGAACTGATATAACATCAACAGCTGTATCAGATAACAATATCAATATATCGTCAGTTACAGGTAATATAGTGATAACTGCTACTGCGACAGCTAATGTATCACAAACATATACAAGTCCAACAGTATCATTTGATTATGGTAAAGCTATAGTAACGCAAAATGGATATACTGAAACATTTGATTTAGCATATACTCAAAACACAGGATATTCAGGATATAGCTCAAGTAAAACTGTTACTGATAGTGGTGGTTATACATATTATTTAACTCTTTCTGATAGTGGAACTTCTAATTTTAGAATAGATAGTAAGTATCCTACTAGTGGAGGTTGGATGTCTACTACTAATTCAAATGGCGAAGAATATACATTCGGTAGATATCCTTTATGCTATTATAACAACGGTGGATGGACTTATAGTATGACCAATGTAAATAATAGTGTACCTTCAGCACTTTTAACTGAATCTCTAAAATACTTTAATGCATCATTCCCAGCACTTAATTTATCAGCTAATGGTGGTACTACAAGTACAATAGAAATGGCTGATTACAACGAAACATGGTTAGGTCTTACAGTTCGTTATAGTGAACATTTTGAAATTAAAGTTAATAAAAAGACATTGACAAGTAATTACGGTTCATATGAAAGCTCTACTACATCAACTAGAAAATGGATTAGTACAATAGTTCATGAAATGGGACATATATTAGGATTTGTAGACAATGCTAGTCACACACCATCATTATATGATTATAGAAGAGATAGAGAAAAATGTCTTTTCCTACAGCCAAATGACTTATATGCACTTAAATTTTTCTTAAAAAATAATTTTGGTGTAGACATAACTACTTATGGAGAGCCTGAAGAAGTGAAAGATGTAGCTACTATATCATCTTATAGCCTAATAGATGATGTTGAAGAAACTGATGTAGAATTCAACTTTGATTATCTTTATTATCAAGATGACGAGCTTGAAGAAGTATCAGATGTAATAGTTAAGTGTAAATTAAAATATAAATCTACTGATACTTTAGATGTTCATAATGATGAAGATAGCAATTTATATTTTGATTATAATATATACGAAATGGAAACAGAAGAATCTATTAAAGGTGAACTTACAAATAATTTATTAAAAATTCATATATCTGAAAACTTAGAAATAGATGAAAATAAAACATATAAATTATACTTAAAACAATTTGATAACACACCATGTTCATTAGTCAACATTAAACAAGGCGTAGTAGAATTATAATTAATTTTCTTATCTTATATTGCTATAAAACTAGATGATTATTTAAGAAAAAAATTATTCAATGAAGATTGATTTGTCTTACTTTACCTATGAAGAGATTCTCTTCATAGGTATTTTTTATTTTTTAAGGAGATGATATTATGAAGGTAAATTTAGACATAAATAATAGAGATAAAACTATTGAGTTTCATTATAAACACACTAAAGGAAGTATAACTATAAAATATATAGATGATGAAACTGGTAAAATAATAAAAACTGAAATACTACCAAATTTAGATTTAGGAGAACATGAAATTATACCTAAGCATATAGAAGGTTATGAGGTAGTAAATGAATATGAAGTGATAGAAGAAGAAATTGAAAAAGAGGAAGAGATTGATTTTAAAGAAGATATAGATAAAGAAGTAGAAGAAGAAATAGATGAAAGTAAAGATGATAGAATAAAATCTATTAAAGATTTTATAAATCTTATGGAGAGTGAAGAGTAGTGGATAATAAAGAATTATTAAAAAATCTAAAGGCTTGTATAAAAGCCTATGATGAATTATCTATTGAGAAAAATGAATTAGAGAAGCAATTGAAAGAGCAAGAAGAATTAAATGAAGAATTAAATGAAACTTTAAAAGAAGCAAATAAAGCAGTAATTGATACAATTAAACTTTTAGAAAACACAAATAATTCAATTATTGACTTCAAAGAAAATGTAGAATACTATCAAGAATATGTTGTAGCAATAATATCTAATATATGCAATAAAGTTCAATCTATAGTAGATAACGAAGAAAATAGAGAAGAAGAATTAAAGCAATTAAAAAAAGAAGTAGATAAAACTAAAAAAGAAATTATTAAACTTAACGATGATTTAAAATAAATTGAGGTGAATAATAATGGATAATAATGTAGATGTGTTAGGAGGTACTGTTTCAGCTACAGTTCAACAAAATTATGCAATGCAACAAAGTAAAATAAAATTATTTTGGAATAAAGGATATACAGGAAGAGGAATAAAAGTAGGAGTTGTAGACACAGGATTACAATTAGACCACCCTATGTATGATGGTAAAATAATAGCTGGTCAAAATTTTTCAAATGATGGACTAGGTTCTAGCAATCTTTCAAGTACACATTATCATGGAACAGCAGTTACTTCTTTAATATGTGGAGATTATATAAACTATCAAGCATATGGGATAGCTCCTGATTGTGAGATAATTATAGGTAAAGCTATGAATAATGAAGGGAAAGGTAGTTCTACTGCCATAGCTAATGCTATAATTTATTGTATTCAACAAGGAGCTGATATAATAAATTGTTCGCTTGGATGTTTAGATGATACTCCTGATTTAAGAAATGCTGTAAATACAGCTATATCTAATGGTGTATCAGTAGTATGTGCTAGTGGGAATGACGGACATAATGATACAGATGGTAGTATAAGAGAAGTAAGATATCCAGCTGCCTATGATGAAAGTATTTGTGTTGGAGCGATAGATATTAATTTTAATATTACTGACTTTAGCAATTCAAATGAATATGTAGATGTTGTTGCTCCAGGTAAAGATGTATTATGTGGTTATCCAGGTAGTCAGTATGCTATAATAAGTGGAACTTCATTCGCTACTCCTATAATAAGTGGTATACTAGCATTACTTAAACAAAAGTTTAGAGTAGAATTTCAAAGAGACCCAGCTGAATGTGAATTATTTGGTATGTTATTAAAATATACAAGAGAGATAAAAGGTGTTCCAAAAGTATGTCAAGGACATGGTTACATAGACTTATCAATTAGAAGGGAAAAAAGATTAAAATAAAAGGTAGGTGATTATTTAAATGAGGATTAAAAAAATCTATTTTAATAGAAGATATAATCAATGGAGAGATGAACCTATTTTTATTGAAGATGAAATTTATGATAAAGGATTATGCATTTATATAGTAGATGTTAAATTAGAACGAGGTTCTATTAATGCAATTATTGCAGATTTTAAAGATTCTAATGGTGGCACTTATTCAGTAGAAGGAGTTGTAGATTATCGTAAGAAAACAGCTACTTTTAAAATACCATCTCAAATATTAAGCAATGACGGTGTTTATGAAGTAGTTTTTTCTATTTCTTATAACGAAAAAAATGAATTTATTAGAACGGCAATACAAACATTTACCATAATGGATACTATCGAGATTAATGATGAAGCTATACAACAAGAAACTAATTATCCTGTATTGGTAGATTTAATAAATAATATGGCTAACTATAAAGTAGACACTTCTAATTTCCCAACGAGAGAAGAAATGATGGAAGCAATAGAAGAA
>JAEDJT010000039.1 GCA_016296185.1 Bacilli bacterium | reverse complement strand
CATTTTAGGAGTTATTTCGTTAATTAATACAACTAAAAGACAACATAATCCTCCAACAACAAACATTGAAGGATGTGTATAACCTCTCCATAATATTTCTATTCCACAATACATAAAGCCAAATATAATAAAAAGTATAAGAGATTTTAATATATTAATTATTGTTTTCATTGCTTACCTCCTCATAGTTTATTTTTATATTTGATAACTCTTCTTTAGTGGTTGCATTTTTTATATCTATTTCTATCTGTTGTTGTTTTTTTACTATCGGTTTAATATATTCGCTTATTTGATTAGATAGCATAAATAATTCTTCAAATGTCCAATCTTCACAAATATTTCCTGTATCATTCCATGTTAATTGATAAGAATATCCTAAAGAAGTATTTCCTTGATAAAGCAATAATTGTGAAACAATTCTTGATTGATGTTCTGTATTAACATTATAATATCTTCCTTCAGGATACTTAACTGTTGAAAATAATGGGTTGTCTTCTAAATAAATTAATAACTTAGATTTGCTTAATTTTATTAATTCTTTTTTTAAATCATCTAAATTATTTGAATCTTGACCTTGAGATTGAAATTCTTCTTCTTTTTCTATAAAAACATAATTTTCATCTATTACTTCTTCATATAATTCAGCTCTATCATTTTTACCTAAATAAGCCTTTTTAAATGTTTGATTACCTCTTTTTAATAAATAACCTTCTTCTGCTTCTACACACGTTATTCCTAATTTATTAATGTATTTTATCATTTTATCACCTTCTTATACAATAATAAATGTCCAACCTCTACTCATAGCATCTAAAGCTAATGATTTTAATTCAGGGTCTACATATTCGTTTAATTCATCATCTATTGCATCCATAATATTATACGTTAATCCTAATGTTTCATTGGTAACAGTATCTAAATGTTGTAATATTTTTTTAGTATGTGTCATAGTATTTATATTTCTAAAATTATAACTTGTATTTAGCAAACCTGTTATATCAAAATCTGATAAATCTGTATATGCACCACCATAAGTAATAGAATCATTATGCCAATCGTATGCATTTTGTCCACTAGAAGTTAAAGGATGTTGGAATGGTTTTAAATATGTTAAATCTAAACCATGTATTTCTTTTATATATGGGTCTTGGTAAAACATTGACCCAAAATCTGCTCTTGCATTTGTACTAGCTAAAGCTGTCATATCTAAATTAACATAATTTAAATTTCCACAATATCTAAACATCTCATAATATTCAACCCCTGTTTGATAATAATCATGATAACTTAGGGCTTCAGGGAATTTAAAATTAACTGTTTGTAAGCTGTCACAATATTGTGCAAAATATTGAGAATTTCTTAATAATCTACCGTTAAAATTAACAGTTAATGTTTGCATATTTCTACAATATTGAAACATATTTCTAGCATAAACATTATCACTAGCAATATTAACCACTGGATTTAATAACCCAGAACAATATTCATACATATATTGAACATTGGTTACTCTATATGGTATTTCTTTATATATTGTTTTATCTGTTAAACTATAACATCTACTACAAGCACTAGACATATTTACATCATAACTAAAATCAGTAGGAATAGGTATTACATTTTTTAAATTATAACAATTAGCATATATACCACTCATATCTCTTAATCCTGTTGGTAAAGTATTTCCACTTATAGTTATTGAAGTTAAACTTTGGCAATCTCTAAACATATTACTCATATGTTGAAGGGGACAAGTTTCATCTATTCCTTCCAAATGAATAGTTTGCAAATTATAACACTGTCTATACATATCACTAATATTCTGCATACTACTATAATCAGTTATAGGTGAATTCCTTAATCTATTACAATTATAAAACATCCCCCAAGCACTTGTTGTATAAGATGTGTTAGGTACATTGATACCGTCATCTGTTAAGCTAATGCAATTTTTATACATTTCTTGAGCATTATTAGAAGCTAAATCAAATGTTCCAATTTTTGTTAACTTTTGACAATCTCTAAACATACCCCATGTACTTGTTGCTCTTCCTTTTTCTCCATTCCTATAAGAAGTTATATTCCCAACTTCTTCTAAATTTGAACAATATGCAAATAAACTTTCACATCCATTCCAATTATTATTAGAACCACTAAATATACAATCTCCAACTTTTATTAGACTAGTACACCCTCTAAATAATCCCATACATCCATCAGTTCCAGTTAGAGTTAAACTTTTTACATATTTTAAATTAGTACCTCTTAATGGATTACTATTATAATTATAATAAAAAGCCTGTCGAGATGAAATCATTTCAACGCCATCTGTTTCAAAATCTATTTGCTCTTTTAATTGTGCATAAGCATACATGTTATTTAAAGCATTAACATCATTTATTTTTCCAAAAAATTTCATAGCAAATTCCCATGTAAAATCAGGATTTACACAATGATAAAACATAGTATCGGCATATTCAATATTTTTTAAAAAAGTATCCCAGTTAGTTGGATATATAATTTCACAGTTGCCTTGAGTAAAATCTATATAAGCAAACCATGAAGATACTCTTCTCCATTTAAATTCTGATACATCTATTTTACCATAAGGAATTACAGATGGTCTTGTCTCATGCCCATCTGATTTATAACTATTAAATACAGGATTAACCCAATCATTTTTTATATTTAATCCTATCATTTCAGTAGAATAAGGAGCTGTAATTCTAACATCTTTCATAGGATGATTTCCTAAATCTACACCTACATAATCTTCTGTATGTTCTCCATCAAAATAAATACTGTCTATATTATATTTTTCTATTACCCATTCAAGAGGATATCCTTCATTATAATGATTATGCCATGATAAATTTATAAATGATTCTAAAGATTGTGGTAAGATAAATTGATGGATATTTTGAGTTGCTAAATTACATTCAAATCTTTTTAAACTAGGAAATTTTTCAGCTAAATTTATAGAATTAGTTCCTTCTTTAAAATTAAAAAAGTCATAGTTATTGTATTCATTATTATCCCAACATGAATACATTTCGTGTATATGAAAATTTTCTATATTAGGGCAATCTTTTATAACAAAATTTTCCCAATCAAATTCCCCTTTTACATCTAGTCTATCAGCTTGATAATTATTGCTTTCATTATTCCATCTATTTCCGTTACAATTAGCTCCTAACATTACAGTTTTTAAATTAGGTAAATTTCTTAATGTTAAATATTGTAAATTAACCGTACATCTAAAACTCATAGAAGTAATATCATGACAACTATTTTCTATATATATTTCATTAGCATTTGCTAAACCATTTCCCCATAACATTAAATTATTCCATTCTGAAGTATTATCCAATGATGAAATTTCACTATTTCTTCTTTCATTTCCGTATTTATCATAAAAATTTCCATTTATATTAAATGAAGTAGCTCTAGTTAATCTTTTTACTTTAGGACAATTTATTAATGAAAATGAAGCTAGATTACTTGCACTACTTTTTAATTGTCGAAGTCTTGAATTAGTTAAATAATCAGATGAAGGTAGCCCTATTATTTCTAAGCTATATTGATTTTTTAATGATAAGGTTTGTAATGTTTTTGGTATATATATTTCAACTAAATTTCCTCCCATTTGATTTGTATTAATAGAAGTTATTATTGTACCATAAGTATTTAAATATCTTAAATTACTACAACCACTTACATCTAAAACTTGTGAACTTGATAATGAACCTAAACTACTACAACCTCTTAAATCAATCCTTTGTAAATAAGAACATTGTTCCATTTGTATATTTATTAATTCTGTATTATTTGGGCATTCAACTGAGGTCAACCTATAAGCATTATTTAATAATAGATGTCGAGGTTTAAAACCATCCATTCTTCCTAAATTCTTTAAATGTTCAGCACCATAAATCATAACCTCTTGGTCTTTTGCTTGTACTACACCATTAAATCTAACCGTTTCATTTCTTCCTACTTTAAGAGTTTGGCGACCACTACCATCAGCTTGATTTCTCCATTCTACTGTAACATACATAGGATAATATGTTTGTATATCAAGATAAGTTGAACCTTCAACTCCAGAACGTAAAGTTATATATCTTGCAGTTGTAGGAGTATAATTAAATAATGTATCACAATAAATAAATCTTTCTTTTATCCATCTTTTTAAATTATAATATCTATTACCATTAGACATCATAATATATTCTCCAGTATCCAAATATTTCTTTTGTGTACTGAAGTTGTATTGACTTTCAGGTATTTTTTCTATTTGGTTAGTAAATATACATTCATAAATTTTCTCTGGTGTTAGGTTATTATTTCTCATATTATTATATTCTGCTACTATATCATTAAAAAATAATTCTCTAACCCTACTCCAAAGAACTGAATCAGCTGTATTGAAATGTTCTGGGTCAACTTCTATATCAACATCATATTTTAACGCACCTGTATTATCTAACCCAAAAGCTGTATCGCAGTCATATACTTGTATTTCCCATTTAACTCCATCGTAAGTACATAATTTCATATTCTTACCAAGTGAATCGACAAGTCCAAGTGCCATAACAAATATATAATATCTTATTACAGATTCTTTGTCAAAATATGTAGCAAATTCAGTTGTGAAAACTTCATCAGTAGAATCATGTACAAATGTTATCAAGTTTTTTAAAGCTGAGAAATCATCATTTATTGCATTTTGAATACTTACTGGATATATACCACTAAAGTCATTTTTATACCATGTCCATTCATCTACACCACTATCAGCACTCCAAGGTATAAAAGCTCCAGCTGTATGGTTAGTATTGGCAGAAACTTCATATACTCTACAAGTATCTTTAAATTCTTCTAATTCATAACCATATGCTTTAGTTGAAAATCTATCTAAGTTGAAATCATATACTCCTTGTAATACTCCATTTATATAAAGTAAGAATGGAAAACCATGTATAGCTCTACTTACTCTTGGGTCAACTTTTTGAGCTGGATTTAATGTTGAATATAAATAAGTGTGAACATAAGAAGCAAGTCCAACGTTATGAGCATTTGTAGATTCCATTAAATTTGCTTTTAAACAGAATAAAGATTGTGGCATAACATTTTTATAAGGGCTATACATAATTTCCTGTCTATTACTATCTCTTAATAATAAGTTAAAGTTATGTATATTATACCCAACTGAAGAAGTACCTTGCCAATACATTAAACAATTTGTAGCATCAACCAATGTTTCACCATATAAATCTGCATTAGGAGAAGTATATGTCATAGATACTTCTACTTTATTTACATCTGTCATTGTGTCAAAAGATGCTTGGTCGCATGTAATGTTCATTATAGGCATAATATTTTTTGCTGGGTTATTAAAGTCTGATTTTTCTTTTTGGATTTTTAAATCATCAAAGTTTGATAAGAAATTTTGTAATATTTCATCTAATGTTAAGTTTCTGTCATATATTCTAAAATGAGTTATTTCACAAGAACCAAAATCGCCTGTTCCTTTTTTAGAGTTTAAATAAATCTTTTTAGTATGCTCTATTGATTCTAAAATAGCTGAAGTACCTGAACCAATATCACTTAATTTACATGATTTAGTGATTACTCCATTTACTATAACATGACAATATTTATTTATTCTATCTATATCATACATAACTTGTATATATTCATCTTCTCCAATAGAAGCATTTATAGATTGGTTAGCCGTAGATAAATATGCTTCTCTTGTATCTATATAAACCCCTTTATATGGGGATTTTTCATCTGTAATATCTAAAACTCTAGCTCCCGAATTACCTACATCTCTAGTTTTAAATACTAACTCTATTGTTCCTCCATTTTTAAAGTTATCGGCAAAAGGTGTCATATCTATTTCGACATAACAAGTACCATTCATAACTAATTCACTTATATCTTTACCTTCTTGTTTAATCCAACCATTTGAACCATAGTTGAAATTATATAATCTTCCTATATTTCCTCTTATTTTATCTGTCCATATTTCTCTATCTGTATCACTATTTGTTCTTTCGGTAGCATCAAACCACGCTAATAAAGAACCATCTATTACTGGTTGTACTTTTGTATATTCACCTTGCACAACTTTACATTCAAATTCTATATAATTACTCATACCTAAAGTTTCGTTAAGTGCTTCGATTTTTAAAGTATAAGTTCCAGCATCTAAATAAGAAATAGTCCAATATAAAGAAGCTGGTCTTGTAACTACTGTTTTATTTAATTCACCATTAATATACATATTGACTGTAAAATCTTCATTTCTATCTACCCCAATTCTATATGGAATGCTTATTGGAATACCACTTTCATATTCGGCTTCTGAATCAAAATCAGTTGAAATAATTATTGTATCTTTACTTACAACTATTAATGTGAATCCAGCTTTTTTTGTTGCATACTCTCCTGAGACAGCCCAATATTCTATTTTATGAACTCCAGTAGTTAAACCTGTTATTTCATAGTTATTGTATCCATTTGTCCCTTTTGTTTCATATTCTGTACCATCTATATTAAAATAAACAAATATATCTTCGCCAGTCATACAAGTTATAGTATATGCTAAAACTATTCTACTTGTAACTCCATAACTTGCTTCAGTATCAGTAAGCATAGTCAAGCTGATACCACCACTAGTTACCGTCCAGTTTAATTGGTTAGATAGCATACCTGCTCTATCTTTTATATATATTGATACAACAATATTTTTACCTGCTCCTAAAGGTGGAACTTTTATAGTATTATTACCTTGTTGTATTTTTTGAGTAGCAACCTCAACGTTACTTATTAATACATAAGCAATACCTTCGCCTAATGCTGGTGAAGTAAAAAATATAGGTATTTCTATTGGACTAATTCCATCTGATTTAGTTATAGTAAAATCAGAAGTGATGGTTGGCATAGAGCCACCACCACCTCCACCATGTATACTTGAATTATTTTTATGATTTATTAAATCATCATTAATACTTTCTAATCCTAAAGATAACTCGTTTAAAGCTCCTTCAACATTTGTGCTATCAAATCTATCAGATGTATCTGCAATATGAACATTAACTGCTTCACCTGTATCAAAAGCTCCACCAGACCCAGCAACTTCAACCCAAACATCTTTACCGTCTTTTTGAATACATCTTTTAAAAGACATTTAATCATCCCCTTTAATAATCTGCATTTTCTGTGTAATAAGGAGCAGATACTCCAGTTCTATAAGCTGGATTTCTATCAGAATAGTTTATTGTAAATGTATCATAATCTTTAACTACATTCGTAGCTGGATTATATTTATTTACAGTAAGAACTCCTGTTTCTTTATCTGTTGAAACAACAGCATCAACATAACTCATTTTCATACTTATTGAACTAGCTGTAATATCTAATGTTCCAATAGAAGGTTGTTTTGGTAAGGCTCCAGTATATTCATACCACCAAGGTCTATTAGTACCTTCTTTAAAGTGTTTAGTATATTCTGCACCACTTGTTAAAGTATTACCATTACTATCTTGTAAAGTTAATACACTCATATCAATAGCTTTTTCTTTACCAGATATTTTAGAAGCACTTGCTTGATATAATATATAATATACTCCTTGAGAAAGATTTGCTGACCTATTTATATCACTACCATTAAGTGTTGTTTCATTTACTACTTTATAAGTTGTTCCACTTTTAGGAACATAAGTATTATAATTAGCTTCACTTATCATGTCTGAATAAGTACTCTTTTCATATCCACATTTAATAGGTATACTTCTATTATAAGTATGATTATGTCCACATAAGAATAAGTCAACTCCATACTTTTCTAATATAGGAATCCAATGTTGTAATCTTTTAGCTCTAGTTATAGAGAATGGACTTAAATGAGCATATACTATAACCCATTTAGGTTTAACACTTCTCTTACTTACTTTCCATAAATCTCTATCTAAGAAATATGCTTGTTTTAATAAAAATTCTGCTTTATCTACACCATATTCACTATACATTTGTTCATCATTTGAATTTAAACAAATAAAATGAGTGAAGCCTATATCAAAAGAATAAGTTGATACCATAGGAGAATCTTTGGTAGCTTGAACATCTTTATGATAATCATTTAATTTTGGAGAATTTTCAAATGTTATATAATGTTCGTAAGCAAAACCATATTTCTTTTCTACTAGGTCATTATTACCACAAGTAGTATGATGTGGTAAATTAGCAGTAAATTCTTTTGCATGTTTATTATAATATAACCATTCAAATAAGTTACTAGCATTTTGTGATATATCTCCTAAATTTATATGTAAGTCAAAATTAGGTAATCCATAACTATTATAAAATCCATCTATTGTTCTCATAGCTTTAACACAAGTGTCCCAAGCATCATATTCTTTTTCAGTAAATCCTTGTTGGTCAGTTGTTATTAATATTCTAATATTACTACTATCATTATATTCTTTTACTTCTAGCATTTCTATATCTGACCAATATCCAGGTTCTCCACATTTATATTCATATAAACCAGGAGTTAAATTTTCTATTTTAGCTCTATGTATAGTCATAAATATATTATGATTGTTTACTATCTCTTTACTTGATTCTACTTCATTCCATGATTCTGATACATCAGTTCCACTTGCATTTTTTATTCTTCTATATTTAACTACCCCATTAGTTGTAACCATTGATTGCCATGTAAACATTCTAGTTGTAGTAGTTTCTCCAAAATTTATATTAATTAAATTTGGTATATTTGGATTTGGTTGTATTTTATCGCAATTATTATCCCAAATACCATCTTTTAAACTTCTAGGTCTATAATGGTCTATATTACAAGTTTTATAATCAATAGGTATAGCATCATATTTATTATTTTTATTATTATAAAAGTCTATTCTTCTTATAGATGTATCTTTATCCATGCAATTCCAATAGAATTTTTCATAAGCTGAAGGGTTTTTAACTCCATCAGCACTACCAGCTCCCAATAAATCTACATAAAATCCATTAATATAAGATAATGTAGAAACTCCTGTTCCATCTGTTGTTATTAAATATCTTACTGGATTATCATTTACACCTGGAGCTGTTTCACTAGTAGATAAATACATTGACATACCATCTTTACTAAATGCAATAGGTTTCCCTTGTGAATCTATCCATTCTTGGTCATAATCATATATTTTACATCTTACTAAATCACTAAACATATTTGCATGTTGTTTACCTCTTATTAAGAAAGCAGTATGAGCTGGAAGATATCCTCTAAGTGCTAATGTTTGCCAAACTGAATCTCCATTACCTTTATAATGTAAATATAATCCTTTTAAATTAATATCTACTGTATTACAATTATATAATTCAACAAAACTATGACTTACACTAGGAGGTTGTGTAGTTGCTGTTGTAGGAACTATATCTCCACCACCATAAACTTGATTTATTACAATACCTCCATTATTAGCTGTTGATAATGCTGTTTGAGAATTACCTACATAAGAAGCCATTTTTAAAGGTACTTGTAAGTTATCATTTTCTGCATATCCAGTTCCAGTAAATGATTCTTTAGGGAAAACTTGAACTTTACCGTCATCATTTATTATTAATCTATATTCTTTATTGTCTTCATATGATTTTAAATCTATATAATTTTCACCAACATTAGTTGAACCCATCATTTTAGCTATTTTTATTTTTTTAGCATCTCCATCACGTTGTATAATAACATAATCGTTTTCAGTATTAACTGTTAAAACTTCTGTAACACTACTTAAATCAGTTCCTCCTGATGAACTACTTGTTACGTTAGCTAATTTTATTTTTTTATTATCAGTTCCACGTTGTACAACAATATAATCATTCGCTGTATCAACTGTT
Organism: Bacilli bacterium; assembly: GCA_016296185.1. Lineage (GTDB taxonomy): Bacteria > Bacillota_I > Bacilli_A > RF39 > UBA660 > Coprovivens. The sequence continues at coordinate 1,844 of JAEDJT010000039.1, read as the reverse complement.
GTTACCTCTGTTAATTCACTAATTTTTTTACCCATTTCTTTCTCCTTTCTACTCCAATAATAATTCGTTATTATCTTCTAATAAAATTGGAGTATTATCTTCTAATAAAATTGTTTTTTTAGAACTTGGTTGTAACTCTAATAATAAATTAGTTCCGTCTTCTAATAATATTTCTGTACCATCTTCCAATAATATAACTTCTTCTGATGTACTAGAAGCACTATTTTCTAATAATAAATTAGTTCCATCTTCTAATAATATTTCTGTTCCATCTTCCAATAATATAACTTCTTCTGATATATTAGAAGTACCATTTTCTAATAATAAATTAGTTCCGTCTTCTAATAATATTTCTGTTCCATCTTCTAATAATATAACTTCTTCAACTGTAGGAGTAGGTGTAGGCGGTATTACAATTCCTTTTTCTAAATCCTCTATTCTTTTAGTAAGTTTTATTATTGTATTTTCCATTTCAGCCATTCTTTTTAATAATTTATTGACTGTATCTATATCTGTTTCATCGTCTAAAATTCCATCACTACTAGTATCTAACCATATCATACTAGTATCTTCAGGTGGAGTATCTCCTACCCATATATGAGCATACCCATCAATAGTAGTACCCCCACTATTTCCACTACCATCCGAAGTACCTGATTTAAATTCTATCCAATTAGTATTCTCAATACCATCTACGAGTTGGTAAACTTTCTTTTTATTGCCACCAACCCAACAAAACATCCCTTCTTTTCTTCTTGCAATAGGTATAGAATCTCTTTCAGCTAAAGTATCAGTTTGATAGAAACCACCAATAATATTGTTACTATCTACTATACCAAATTCACCATTATTTTTCTGTGCTAAAGTATCTATAATTGTTACTGCCATATCTTCACCACCTTTTCTATTTTATTGTAATAGTGGTATTTCCAAGATTTGCATTTGTACTTTTATAAATATCATAATTTTCAGTAAAGTTATAACTATTAGTAAAAGAAATAGTTGATACCTTACTAAAACCACCTTCAAATCCACCAACAAAGAAAGTACAGTTGCCTAATCTTGAAGGTATAGCATAGTATATATATTGACCATCTCCAGCATTTACCGTAATATCTCTATTTTTACTATCGCTTAAAGTACTATTTTTTAACTCATTTAAAATAAAACTATTATCATATGTTGTAGAACTTGATACTCCCCAATAAACTCTGTTATAATATGTAATACTAACAGAACTACTTGCTGTTTTACTTTTATCATCTTTACCAGTTATTTTAAAAGTTGTATTACTTGATATATTATTTGTATATGAATATGATTTTAATGTTGTTGATAAAGTTCCTATTGAAACATTATTAACAGTTAAACTTTGTTCTGTAATTGTAGTTTTATTATATGTCCAACTTATTACACAACCATTAATAACTCTACCTTTTTCTACAGTTCTATCTACATTAATAGAGATACTAACCGATAATGGAACATAAAATAAAGAATCTAAAGCATCTTTAACAGTTTTAAAACCATTAACTTCATATGATATATTAGAAGCATCTAAATCTAATATACCACCAATAGTATCTAATCTATCCCAAATATCATCTATATTTTTATTTATAGCATTCATTCTTTCAGCAGAAATTATATCTCCATATTTCCACTCTATTAATCCATTTACTCCCATTACACTAGCGATTCTATTATTTATCTCAAGAACTCCAGCTTCACTAGGTTCGTTTCCTATTAATGATTCTCCTATTCTAGTAATATCAATTTGACCAGTTACATATTCTTCAACAAAATCTTCTTGGAATATTGGTTCTAATACTTCAAATTCAATA
>JAEDJT010000038.1 GCA_016296185.1 Bacilli bacterium | reverse complement strand
CAATAAAAAACTAAGTATTTCTACTTAGTTATATTCAAATGGTGGGGCGTTAGGGATTCGAACCCTAGACCCACTGATTAAGAGTCAGTTGCTCTACCAACTGAGCTAACGCCCCATTTGTTTCAGTACAATTAGAATTATACAACATTATTAAAATAAATACTAGTATAAATTTTAATTTTAAATTTAAAATATTTATGTTACAATTGTTTTGTGGTGATTGTGATGGAAAATAGATATTCTAGATTATCAAAAGATAAAAAGAAAAAAGTTAGAGATACTTTTAGAGATACTAAAAAGGGTAGAGAATTAAAACCTATTTTAGATCGTTTATTTTGTGAATGTATTTTCTTAGTTATTTGTTTTGCTGTTATGACTCCTATTGGTATTATTAATCATAATACTACTTGGTATTATTGGGCTATAGATATTTTAAGTGCTATATTTTCTGTTGTATTTTTTGTTGCTCAATATAAAATTAGAATTGAACAATATTGCATTGTTGCAAATAAATTTAATATTCGATAATTATCTTGTTGACTATGGTTTAAATATAAGTTATAATTTATTTGTTGACTTGGTTATGGAGCAGTACTCAAGAGGCTGAAGAGGCGCCCCTGCTAAGGGTGTAGGTCGGGTAACTGGCGCGAGAGTTCAAATCTCTCCTGCTCCGCCATTGTATTAATTACTAGGTTTTACCTAGTTTTTTTGTGCTTTAATTTGTTTATTTTTGTTACGTTTTCATCTTTGATTTTTAGTAAAAATGTGCTATAATTTTATCTTACGATATGTAAGGTGAAAGGATGAATATTTTAATTATGAAACAAGAATGGAATGGATTTAATGATGGTTTATGGACTAAAGAAATAAATGTCTCTGATTTTATTAAAAAGAATTATAAGGGATATGATGGTGATGAATCATTTTTAGCTGGTCCTACTGAAAAAACTAAGAGAGTTTTAAAGGTATATGAAGACATGTGTATTGAAGAAGTTAAAAAACATGTTATTGATATTGATACTGAACATTGTGCTGGTATTAATGCTTTTGCTCCTGGTTATATATGTGAAGATGATGATGTTATTGTTGGTCTTCAAACTGATGCTTTATGCAAAAGAAGTATTGTTCCTAAAGGCGGCCTTAAAATGGTTGAACAAGAACTTAATGCTTATGGTTATAAATTAGATGAAAAATTAGATAGTTTCTTACATAGTAATATGGTTAAAACTCATAATGATGGTGTTTTTGATGCATATACTTCTGAAATTAGAAAAGCTAGACATGTTAAATTATTAACTGGATTACCTGATGCTTATGGTAGAGGTAGAATTATCGGTGATTATAGAAGAATTGCTCTTTATGGTATTGATTATTTGATGGAACAAAAGTTTAATGATTGGGATAACATGAAAATTGATGTTATGGATCAAGATACTATTCGTTTGAGAGAAGAAATTTCAATGCAATATAAAGCATTAAAAGAAATGAAAGAAATGGCTGCTTCTTATGGGATAGATATTTCAAAACCTGCTAAAAATGCTAAAGAAGCTGTTCAATGGACTTATTTTGGATATTTAGCTGCTATTAAAGAAAATAATGGTGCTGCAATGTCTTTAGGTAGAGTTGATGCTTTCTTTGATATTTATTTTGAAAGAGATTTAGCTGCAGGTATTTTAACTGAAGAAGAAGCTCAAGAAATTATTGATCAATTTGTTATTAAATTAAGAGCTGCTAGACATTTAAGAACTCCTGAATATGATGAATTATTTAGTGGAGATCCTACTTGGGTTACTTGTAGTTTAGGTGGTATAACTACTGAAGGAAAGAATATGGTTAATAAAACTTCTTTCAGAATTGTTCATACTTTAGAAAATTTAGAAAGTGCTCCAGAACCTAATATGACTATTTTATGGGCTCAATCATTACCTGAATCATGGAAAAAATATTGTGCTAAAGTAAGTATTAATACTGATTCTATTCAATATGAAAATGATGATTTAATGCGTGCTTCTATGGGAGATGACTATGCTATCGCTTGTTGTGTATCTTCTATGAGAGTTGGTAAAGATATGCAATTCTTTGGAGCTCGTACTAATTTAGCAAAAGCTTTATTATATTCAATTAATGGTGGTATTGATGAAGTTAAAAGAGAATTAGTTATTCCTGGTTTTGAAAAAATGACTGACGAGGTTTTAGATTATGACAAAGTTATGGAAAGCTATTCTAAAATGTTAAAAGAAGTTTGCAGAATTTATAGTGATGCAATGAATATTATTCATTATATGCATGATAAATATGCTTATGAAGCTGGTCAAATGGCGTTACATGATACAAATGTTAATAGATTAATGGCGTATGGTGTTGCTGGTTTCTCAGTTGCAGTTGATTCATTATCTGCTATTAAATATGCTAAAGTTAAACCTATTCGTGATGAAGAAGGTATAACTATTGATTTTGAAATTGATGGAGATTTCCCTAAATATGGAAATGATGATGATAGAGTTGATAATATTGGTAAAGAATTATTAGAGAAGGTTTATAGTGAATTAAGTTCTCATCCTTGCTATAGAAATGCTCATCCTACATTATCTGTATTAACTATTACATCTAATGTTGTATATGGTTCGAATACTGGTGCTACTCCAGATGGTAGAAAAGCTGGTGTTGCATTTGCTCCAGGTGCTAATCCAATGCATGGAAGAGATGAATCAGGAGCTATTGCGTCATTAAATTCAGTTGCTAAATTAGATTGGACTAATTGCTGTAGAGATGGTATTTCAAATACATTCTCAATTGTTCCTTCCGCTTTAGGTAAAAATGAAGAAGAACAAATTAATAATTTAGTTGCTTTAATGGATGGATATTTTGTTCAAGGAGCTCATCATTTAAATGTTAATGTTTTAAATAGAGAAATGCTTATTGATGCAATGAATAATCCTGATAAATATCCGTTATTAACTATTAGAGTTTCTGGATATGCTGTTCGTTTTAATAAATTAACTAAAAAACAACAAGAAGAAGTTATTTCTAGAACATTCCACAATAAAATGTAATTATGAAAGGTTCTGTTGATTTAATAGAAACATTCGGCTTAGTAGATGGACCTGGTATTCGTACTGTGGTCTTTCTAAATGGCTGTATGTTAAGATGTAAATTTTGTCATAATCCTGAAACATGGCATAAAGGTGAATTAAATTATTCATCTGATGATATAGTTAATAAAGTTCTTAGAAGTAAACCATATTTTAAAAATAATGGTGGTGTTACTTTCTCTGGTGGTGAACCTTTGTTACAATATGATTTTTTAGTTGAATGTTGTAAAAAACTTAAAAATGAAAATATTCATATTGCTATAGATACAGCAGGAATTGGTTATGGAGATTATTCTGAATTATTAAATAATATTGATATGGTTTTACTTGATATTAAACATATTAATAAAAATGGATATATTGATATTACTCAAATGGATAAAATTGATGATTTTTTTAAATTTGTTGATCAATTAAATAATTGTAATGTTGAGGTATGGATAAGACAAGTAATTATACCAGATGTTAATGATAATGAAGAATATATTCATAATTTGAGTTCTTTTATTAAAGAGAATATTCATAATGTTACTAGAGTTGATTTTTTGCCTTATCATAAAATGGGCGAAGAAAAATATAAGAAGCTTGGTATTGTATCTCCTTATAAAGATAAATTAGCTATTGATACTAAAAAATGTGAAGAATTATATGAAATATTTAAAAAAGACTATGAAAATTAGTCTTTTTTTTACATTTTTTATGTCAAGTAGATAATTTCATAACCTGATGGTTTGATTTATATTTTTATATATGGTAGGGTAGTTACCACGGGGTGAGGCTATTATGAATGAAAATATATTTGATAGAAAAAGTAATATTTTTAGCTTATCATTTGATAATTTGTATATTGGTGTTGTTACTATTTCAAAAAATCAATTTGTTAATTGTCCTGCTATTGATTCTAGTGTTTTTGATGAAAAAGATTATATTCAATATTTAGCTATATTAGAAAAATGTGGTGATGGTTTTTATCAAATTGATAATAATATTTTATGTATTCAAACAGATAGATATGATGAAGTTAGTGGTTTTCCTAAAGTAACTAATCCTATTAAGCTATCTCGTTTTTATAAGGTTTGTTATGGAGATAAAAGATTTCCATTTATATTTAGTCATTTGATGATTAAAAGTACTCGTGATAGAGTTATTAAAGATGCTAAAAAGAAAGTGTTGGTGATTTAAATGAAAATTATATTTAATAGAGAAGATAATGTTATTTGTTATACTCAATTAAAAGATATAGATTATTTAGCTTATTATACTGGTGATGATTTTTTTAGAAAAAAATATTTAGAAATAATTAATAAAGGTATTGATATTAATTCTTTTATAAAAGTTGAAGATAAAAGAACTATTAATAGTCTATTATTATGTGAAGATATTATTAATTATATGGATTATAAGCATTCTGATACTTATATGTTAACTAGATTAGTTAGTGTTAATTTTAGAAATAATTTTTTTAATAGTAATACTCATTCTAAAAAGGATGATGATTTATGTCAGTTATTATATTTTAAACGTACTAATGAAGGATTAAAATTACCTATAGTTAATGATGGAGAAGTTTATTATTCTAATAATGATTTTGAATTCTTTTCTTCTTTAATAGATGGATTATATGTTTTAAGACCTTTAAATGGTGAATTAGAAGATATGTCTTATAATGATTTTTTGGATCAATGTTTAAATGATCTTGATGATTCTTGTGATCATACTAGTGTTATTGTAGATAATAATTTATTTGTTAAAACTTTTGGTAAACCTAAGAAAGAATTTTTTAAATTAGGAAAAAAGAAAAAGACTAGTGAATAGTCTTTTTTTATTCTAATACTTTATTTGCTAATGTATTAATGAATTCAGTCATAATTGAAATATAAGTATCTTTATTTTTTCTTTGCGCTTCTGTTAAAGTTTCCATTGTATCTACTTCAATTAATTCTGCATTGTAGTTATCTACTAAATCTTTTACTGAATCTGAAACTTCTTTTTTATCTTTTACTAAGATATATTTATATGTTTTATCTTTAAATTTATTTTTAATACTATTTGTTATATTACTTTCTTCTGAAATGTTTACTATATCAAAATTATATTCTGATAAGAATGCAAATGCATTATATGCAACTACTACAGTATTTCTACCATTAGTTTGAGCTGCTTTTCCAATTGATCTTAAGTTTGCATCTAGTGTTGCTATTTCTTCTTCTAATTCTTTATAATTTTTATCTAAAGTTTCTGCTGTATATTTATTAGAACTTAATTCTTTTAAGTTTTCGTTAACTGTTGCAGCTAACATAATATAGTTATTTGGACTTAACCATAATTCTTCAATTCCATTAGTATATTTTAATCCGTATGCTACATCTATTATTTGTAGATTTTTATTTTCATTTAATAATGATTTAGCTATTTCTTTTTCTTTTCCTAATCCATTATATACAAATAAGTTTGATTCTTTTGAAATTGTTTTTATTTCTTTTTCTTTTAATGCTTTTGATGTATCTGCATCATTAGGGTAAATACTTTTTACTGTACTATTATATCCATATAGTCTTGTTACAATATATTCAACTGGATATATTGTAGTTGTTATTGTTGCACCTTCTAAATTATCATTTGCACAACCTGTTATACTAAATAGAACCATTATTAGTCCTATTACAAATATTATTCTTTTTTTCATTTATTTCTATCCACCTTTTATGTTAATTACATATATAATTTTACTATAATTTGTATCTTTTGTAAAATAAGTTTAGTAAAAATATTAAAGATTTGATATAATAATAAAGGTGATTAGAATGGATTTTTTAAGTAAATTTGGTATTGAAATTGAAAATAAAGATTTATTGTTAACTGCTTTAACACATTCTTCTTATTCAAATGAACATGATGTTGTTAATTATGAAAGATTAGAATTTTTAGGAGATGCAGTTTTACAAATTTTAATGAGTGATTACTTATATAACAATTTAGATTTATCTGAAGGAGATATGAGTAAAACTAGAGCTTCTTATGTTTGTGAGTCTGCATGTGCTAAATATGCTGAAGCTATTAATTATAAACCTTATATTCGTGTTGGCCATGGTCAAATTAATAATATTAATGATACTATCGTGGCTGATATTTTTGAAAGCATTATGGGATGTATTTATCTTGATAAAGGTATGGCTGCTGCTAAATCTTTATTTGATCAAGTAGTTATTCCTTGTGTTGAAAATCATGATATTTTCTTTGGTGATTATAAAAGTAAACTTCAAGAAATGGTTCAAACTAGCAAAAAATCTTTGGAATATAGATTAATTAGTGAAACTGGACCAGCTCATGATAAAGTTTTCGAAGTTGAAGTTGTTATTGATAACATTATTTATGGAAAAGGTATTGGAAAGTCTAAAAAAGAAGCTGAACAAAAAGCAGCATTTGATGCTTTTAAGAAACAAGCTAAATAGGTGATTTAAATGTATTTAAAGTGTATAAGAGCTAATGGGTTTAAATCTTTTGCTGATAAAATTGAATTAGATATGAATAGTGGGATTACTGGTATAGTAGGTCCTAATGGTTCTGGTAAATCTAATATATTAGATGCAATTAGATGGGTTTTAGGTGAACAATCTGTTAAAGCTTTACGTGGTAGTGATTCGATGACTGATGTTATCTTTTCTGGATCTAAAACACGTGGTAGTTCTACTAGAGCTAGTGTTAGTTTAACATTTGATAATAGTGATCATTATTTAAATACTGATTTCCAAGAAGTTGAAATAAAACGTACTGTATACAAAACTGGTGAAAATGAATATTGCATTAATAATGCTAAAGTACGATTAAAAGATATTACTGATTTATTCTTAGATACTGGTGCTGGTAAAGAATCCTTTAATATTATTTCTCAAGGTGCTGTTCAGGACATAGTTAATAGTAAACCTGATGATAGAAGAGTTATTTTTGAGGAAGCTGCAGGAGTTTTAAAATATAAAAAACGTAAAGAAGAAAGTTATCGTAAATTAGATAAAACAAATGAAAATTTAGCTAGAGTTAATTTATTAATTGATGAATTAATGACTAATTTAGAACCTTTAAAAGAACAAAGCGAAAAAGCAAGAAAATATTTAGATTATAAGAAAGATTTAGAAACTATTGAAATTGCATTAATTGCTTCAGATATTGAGAAAATTAATAAAGAATATTTAGAAGCTAAAGATAATGTTAATAGATTAAATAGTGAAGTTGAAAAATTAGATGTAGATAATACCTCTGAAAACTCTAGAGTTGAACAATTAAAAGTATTAAGTTTAAAGATGGATACTGATATTGAAACTACTAATAATAAATTAATTGAATTATCTAAGATTATTGCTGATTTACAAAGTAAAAAACAAATTACTATTGAAAGACAAAAATATGAAGTTGATAATGATAAATTACAAAATAATATATTATCATTAAAAGAAGAAGTCTTAAATTTAACTAATAGTGTTAAATCTTTAGAAGAAGATATTAATGAAATAAAAAAAGATTTGGAAACAAAACAATTAAAATTAATTGAAACTAATAAAATATTAGTAGAAAATAAAAATAAAAGAAATGAATTAAATAATAAAGTATTTTTAGCTAATAAAGATATTATGAATTTAACAAATAAAATTGATATTTTAACAGAAAATATTAATAATGATTCTAGATTACCTTTTAGTGTTAAAAGTGTTATTAATAATATTAGATTAAAAGGTGTTCATGGTGTTTTAGGCAAATTAATTGAAATACCAGAAGAATATGTTTTGGCTATTGAAGTATCTTTAGGTGCTAGTAGTAATGTTATTGTAGTTGATAATGAGAAAAGTGCTAAAGAATGTATTAATTATTTAAAAGAACAAAAACTAGGAAGAGCTACATTTTTCCCAATGTCTATTATTAAAGGTAGAAATGTTACTCAAGAAGATATTGATAAGATTTCTAAAATTGATGGGTATGTTGGTACTGCTGATTCTTTAGTTAATTATGATTCTAAATATAAAGATATTGTTACTAATCAATTAGGTAATGTTATTGTGGTTAATAATATTGATACTTTAAATGAAGTTAGTAAAATATTAAATTATAAATATAAAGTTGTTTCTTTAGATGGTGAAGTTCAATATAGTGGTGGATCTATAACTGGTGGTATGAATAAAAATAACAATAGTATTCTTAATCAAAAGAATGAATTAGAAAAATTAAAAGATGATTTAGCTCAAAGAAACAAAGATTTAACTAGTTATGAAAATAGAATTAATGATATTAATGAAGAAATTAATAAATTTAGTATAGAATTAGAAAATAATCAAAGAGAAGTTATAATGTTAAGTGAATCTTTAAATGTTAAAAAAGATAGCTTAAATTCTATTAAAACTAATTTAGAAAATAAAACTAATGAATTATCTGGTACTGAAAATGTTGTTAATGATTCTTTAAGTGATGAATTAGATAATATTTTAAAAGAATATTATGAAAAAGAAGCTTTAGTTGAAAGTACTCAAAAAGAACTTAATAAATTAAAAAGTGATAAGAGTGAATTACAAGGTCAAATTGCTGAATTAGAAAAAGAAACTAGAGAAAAGAATTATAGAATATCTCAAAAACAAAATGAACTTAGAAATGAAGAAATAAGATTAGGTAAGATGGATGTTAAACTAGATACTTTATTAGCTAATTTAAGTGAAAATTATAATATTACTTATGAAAAAGCTCATGATGAATACGTTTTAGATATGGAAGAAGGAACAGCTAGACAAACTGTTAATGGATTAAAATCTAAAATAAGAGATTTAGGTGAAGTTAATACTGGTTCAATTGCAGAATATGAAAGAGTTAATGAAAGATATACATTCTTATCTGCACAAAGAGATGATCTTGAAGGATCTGTTTCAAGTTTATTAGAAGTTATTGAAGAAATGGATGGAATAATGAAAGATAAATTTGAAGAGACTTTCTTAAAAATTAAAGAAGAATTTGCTTCAGTTTTTAAAAAGTTATTTAAAGGTGGAGATGGCGTATTAGAACTTACAAAGCCTGATGATTTATTAAATACTGGTATTGAAATTAAAGCTTTACCTCCTGGAAAAAAATTAAATTCTATTGTATTACTTTCAGGTGGTGAAAAGACATTAACTGCTATTGCATTATTATTTGCTATTCTTAACGTTAAACCTGTACCATTTGTTGTACTTGATGAAGTTGAAGCTGCATTAGATGAAGCTAATGTTGATGCATTTGGTAGTTATTTATTATCAAGAAAAGAAAGAAGTCAATTTATACTTATTACTCATAAAAAGAGAACAATGGAATATGCTGATTGTTTATATGGTATTACAATGCAAGAATCTGGTGTTTCTAAGTTAGTAAGTGTTAAATTAGAGGGGTAAAATATGATTAAAACATTTAATATGGAAAATGATGTTGGTATAGAAATTAAATATACTGTATTAGGTATTTCTCGTGATGGAGAACATAGATATGTTGTTTATACAAATTATATGCCATCTGATAATGAATTTGGATTTAGACTTAATGCAAGTGAACTTATAAGTGAAGATCCTTTTCAAGTAAAAAGAATAACTAGAGCTAAAGAAAATGAAGTTATTGAATACTTTAAATTAGATTTTTCTAATGCTTTAAATAAAAAGAGATAATATCTCTTTTTTATTTTGTAATAAAGGATTCTATTGTTTTATCTTTAATATATTAATAGATAGATTATTTATGACATATTGTGATTATATAATTAGTTATATTATTTTTGGTGATTATATGAAGAAGAAAATATTAATTATATTTACGGCAATATTTATAGGTTGCTCTATTAGTTATTATGTTTTTAATAATAAAGTATTAACATTAGATAATGTCGTTAGTTATTCAACTGTTAAAGGTTTTCAAATTGGTTGTTATCATAGTTTTGATAATGCTACGAAGATTGCTGATAGATATAACGGAATTGTTATTAATGATAATGGAATGTATAGAGTATATAGTGCTATTTTATATAATCCTGATTGTATTAATAAAATTATGAAATATTATGATTCTTTAGGTGTTATTTATTATTTAAGAGATATTAAAGTTAATAGTAATTTTATTAATTCTATTAGTATGGATGAAGAATTGATTATTAATAGTGAATTATCTAATTATAATGCTATCTTATATGATATTTTAACAAGATATGAGGAATATTTATGAGTTATATGATTAAAGAGATGCCTAATGATTTAAAACCTCGTGAAAGGTTTAAAAATGGTGGTGTAGAGAGTTTATCTAATGAAGAATTATTAAGTATTTTAATTAGATGTGGTAGTAAGAATAAATCTGTTAAAGATGTAAGTACTGAATTACTTAAATTAATTGATATTCATGATTTAGTTAATGTTAATTATAATGTACTTAAAAATATAAAAGGTATTGGTGAAGTTAAAGCTATTACTATATTATGTGCTATTGAATTTGGTAAAAGAGTTCTTTCTAAGAAAGATTTAATTAATCAAATAACTAATAGTTATGATGTTTATTTATTAGTTAAAGATGAAATGACTAATCAATTACAAGAAAAATTACTAGCAATATTTTTAGATAATAGAAAATATATAATTATGAAGAAAGTTATTTTTATAGGTACTGTTAATGAGTCAGGTATTTATTTAAGAGATGTATTTAGAGAAGCTGTTAAGTGTAATGCTTGTTCTTTTATATTAGTTCATAATCATCCCGCTGGTAGTGTTAATCCTTCTATGCAAGATGTTTATATGACTAATAGTTTTATTAAAATGGGCAAAATACTTGGTATATATTTATTAGATCATTTAATAATAGGTAATGATAATTATTATAGTTTTAAAGAAAGCAATGGTGATTTGTTTGCAAAAAGTTAAAGATTATTTTTTGCAGTATTTAGTTTTATTTTTAGTATTAGTTTTAATTTATTATATAGGTTATATATTTAGTTATTTTAAATATAATAATAGCAATAATATTATTAATAATGCTTTAAGGATTAATAATAATATTCTTAAGAGTGAATTATATAGTATTAATACTATTAATGATTTAGATATTTCTTTTGATTATGATATTAGTAAAGTAATGTATCAAAATATGTATAATAATAATGAATTTATAATATATAACAATGATTATTCCATTGGAGATATAGCTATTAATGATAAAGGATTAGTAGGAATTATTTATAATATTAAAGATAATAAATGTTATTTAAAACAAATAGATTCTGATATTAATCTTAGTGTTAAAATTAATGATACTTATGGCATTCTAAATAATAGTGTTGTAACTATGTTAGATAAATATAGTGAAATTAATGAAGGAGATAAAGTTTATACTAGTGGTTTAACATCTATTCCAGAAAATATTTATGTTGGAGAAGTTATTAAAACTTATTATAGTAATGATAATTTAGGTAAAATTGCTATTATTAAATTACTTGATTATAACTCTCTTAATTATGTTGCTATATTAGAGGTTAATGATGATATATAGTGGATTTATATTGGATTATTTATTAATGATAATATCTCCTTTTAATAGTTTTTTAGTTATGTATGATATAGATGACAATAATATTATTGATTTGTTTATTGTTTCTATTATTTATTATTTTATATTTAGAAATATTATTTTTATTATTGTTTTATTTTTATTATAT
>JAEDJT010000089.1 GCA_016296185.1 Bacilli bacterium | reverse complement strand
CAAAAGATATTATTGAACGTGCATTAAAGACATTTATTCAAGCCTTTTTAGGTTCTATTACAATTAATAGCTTTATGCTAGTCAAAGATATTGATGGTTTTAAAGCAGTTTTGTGTTCAACTTTAATAGCTGGAGTATCTGCAGGAGCATCGGCAGTTTGGAATATGATAATAAATTATAATGAAGAGGTGTAGTATATGGCATTTGAGTATAAAAAGAGAATTGCAAACAGAAGAAATTATGGATATTCAAGGACTACTAAAAATATTGCGTGGATTGTGGTCCATTTTACTGCAAATGATGGCGATAGTGATGAAGCTAATGCGAAGTATTTTGAAAATAATATAGTTAAGGCATCTGCACATTATTTTATTGATGATGATAGTGTTACTCAATCGGTTCCTGATAATTATGTTGCTTATAGTGTAGGTGGAAATAAATATCCTAATACAAAAGGTGGAAAGTATTTTGCAATATGTAATAACACTAATTCATTAAACATAGAATTGTGCGATACAGTTAAGAACGGAAAGAATGATTTATCTGCTAAAACTAGAGCCAATGCAATCGAATTTATAAAACAAAAAGTAAAGAAGTATAAGATAGATAGAAATCACGTTATAAGACATTATGATGTAACTGGTAAGAATTGTCCGAAGTATTTTGTAGAGGATAATACAAGTTGGAATGAGTTCTTAGATGATATATTTGGAACTAATGTTAAAAAAAATGTTGAAAAGGTAAATGAGAATGTTGCTAACTTGCAAAAAGCATTAAATGAATCTTATGGTTGCAAATTAAAAGTTGATGGTAAACTTGGTGCTAAAACAGTTACAGAGATTAAAAAGCACGTTGTAAAAAATTATACTGAAAATTCATATGCTAAATGGGTTCAAAGAAGATTAAAAGCTAAGAAGTATAAAATAAAAATTGATGGCAAGTTTGGAAAGAATAGTAAAAATACTTTAGAAGAGTTCCAAAAGAAGAACAATCTAACAGTAGATGGTAAGTGTGGTTATAATACTGTTATGAAACTTATTTAAGTAACTTTATTTTGCTGTATAACCTTTTGTAGTTCAGTCCTCCAAATTGCAAAAGGTTATACAACTTGAAAAAGCCTTTAAAATAAAGGGTTTTTAGACATTGCTTTTATTTAAGCAAAGATAGAAATCAAGACATTTTTCTGATTTATTATATATAATTTTATCGAAAATACTATTTATAGCATCTTTTTTTTCTTCTTGACTTGCCTTATCACTAACTAAAATATCGTATACTGACTTGATATTATTTCTCATTATTTCGTCATTATCTGAATTATTTATTTCAGTTTGGCATTTTTTATATCGTTTTTGTAATTCTTCACGTTCTTTTATTAATAATTCTTTGTTAGATTTATATTCATCAATAGTATCAATACCATTCATATAAGCATCTTTAATTCTTTTTTCTTTAGTGTCTAGTGATTTAATAGCTTTTTCAATTTCTTCAAGTTCATTTATATTATTATCTGTATCATCTATAACAGTATATTCTATTTCTGCACTTGATCTTAATTCTTTTAATTGGTTAATAATACTTTGTCTTGCAACTTCTCTATTAAGATAATGCGATACATTACATGTCCCTTTACTGTATTTTATACATTGTAAAGAGTTAGCACGACCACCACTAGCAAGAGTACTTCCACAATTTGAACATTTAATTACACCATTTATCCAATCTACAGTTTTAGCTGAACGACTATAGGATTTTCTATGATTATTAGCTAATCTTTGTTGTGCTAAATCAAATAATTCTTGACTTATAATTGGCTCATGTGTATTTTTAACATAAACAACATCTTCATCTTTAGCATCAATTCTTACTCTATAATTTTTCCTTTTATCTTTACTCCACCTTGTATGTCCTGCATAAGCAACATTTTGAAGTATATATTTAATAGTTCTGTTTTCAAATTCACTTCCTCGTTTAGTTCTATAACCCATTTGATTTACATTTCTTGCAATTTCAATTAATGAAGTTTTTTGAATAGCATAAGCATTAAAGATATACTTTATTATTTTACTTTCTTCTTCATTAATAACCAATTTGCCATCTACTATGTTATATCCTAATATATAACCACCATTTCTTTGCCCTAGCATAGCTTTTTGCGTCATACCACGTTTTACTTCTTCACTTAATCGAATAGAGTAGTATTCATCCATCCATTCTATTATTCTTTCAATAAGTCCACCATAAACATCATTTGGCATAGGTTCAGACACACTAATAACATCTATACCATTCTTTTTAAGCATAGATTTATACACAATACTTTCTTCTTGATTACGAGCAAATCGGCTAAACTTCCAAACTAGAATAGTATCAAATGAACAATCCTTCTGTTTAGATAATGCAATCATTTCTTGAAATTGTGGTCTTTTACTTGCCTTAGTTCCACTTATACCAATATCCTCAAATACATCTGTTAGTAGCATATTGTTATTTTTAGCATATTCTTTTATAAG
>JAEDJT010000088.1 GCA_016296185.1 Bacilli bacterium | reverse complement strand
TGTGCAGGTAGATTAATCTTAAGTATTTAACAGAAAGGATCACAAATGAATGGTAAAAAAGAAAGAAGCTAAAAATATGTTAACCCTTGGTGAAGTTCTAAAAAAGCAAGGGCAAGAATTAGAACTAGACCCTAAGAAAGTAAAAGCATTAAAGCAACAACAAGAAAAAGATAATAGAAAAGTATCGTTGTTACGTTCTCTTTTTATTCTTGATTCTCATAATAACATAAAAAGGAATAGCATTAAAAATGTTGTGGCTATCTTAGAAAATGACCCTTTATTCAAAGGGGCTTTTCAATATAACGAATTTTCAGAAGAAAACGAAATTACTAAAGACATAAGCGAGCTTCATATTAAAAAAGGCAATTTTATAGATGCTTATGATGATGAAATTGCTAATTATATTGAAAGCCAAGAAGATTATGACCATGTATTTTTTGATAAAAACAGAATAGACAGCGCTATAAATGTAGTATCAAGGCGGAATGCTTTTAATCCTATGCTTAATTATATGAATGAAGCTTATAACAAATGGGACAAAAAGCGCCGTTTGGATGACTTTTTTCCTATTTTTCTTGGAGTTAGAAAAGACGAAACCACCACGCTAATCACTCGATTATGGTTTATGGGTGGTGTGGCTAAAGTTTATAAGCCACTAACCAAAATAGATTTTTCACTCGATTTAGTAGGCGGTCAAGGCGTGGGAAAAACTACAATCTTGCAGAAAACCGCGCCACTTGATCTATACACTGATCAATTTAATTCATTTACTGATAAGGATGATATAGGTAATTTAATTGGAATGTTTATTGTTAATGATGATGAAATGACCGCTTCAAGCAAAGCTAGTTTTGAAGAAATTAAGAAGTTTTTAACAGATAAACATTTTAAATACCGTCCCTCATATGCTAGACATACCCGAGAATTTACTAAAAAGTTTATTTTTGCTAGAACCACCAACAACGAAACCTATTTAAAAGACAAAACAGGTACAAGGCGCTTCATGCCACTAATGGCGCATAAGAATTTACAAAAATTAAGTCCTGTTACTGATTTAACCCCCGAATATGTTCAACAGATTTGGGGTGAAGCGGTGTGGCTCTATAAGAATGCCAAAGATCCTTTTATTTTAACTAAAGGTCAAGAAACATTATTGGAAAACCACCGTAAAAACTTTGAATATGTGGACGGTGCAGAGGAAGAACTAGCAGACGTTTTATACAACGACTTCCACAATGCCGAATTTATTTCAACTCATGATTTAATGTTTAAACTTCCGCTATACCAAGATAAAAAGATCCGTTACTTAATGGAGAATGTTTTTAATTATAAGGGCAATCAAAAGAAATATATCAACGGTAAACAAGTTAGAGGCTTTAGAAAGAAACACTAAAGGACGCAATAAGACACCATTTTTAATAAAGGTGTCTTGCTTATAAACGTTGGTATATCAGTATTTATAATACTTTATAAGACACTAAGACACTTATATATTATAAAAATATATAAATAATAGTGTGAAACGGTGTGGAACAATATAGAGCGTATAAGAGTACAGAATAGAGAAAGTTAAAAAAGTGGTGTCTTGCTGTCTTTTATGCCTAAACCCTTACGGCTCTAAGATTAAGAGCCGTCACATAATTATTTATAGGTGTCTTGTTTGTATTTGAATTAAACTCAAAATCCGCCAAGGCAAATAAATAAACCACCCCTACGCCAATAGAGGTGGCTAACAATTAGAAAGAGTTAATACAATGACATACAAGAAAGAAAGACTAGATAATTTTAATAGCATTGAATTTATTAAGGATATTGAAAGAGAATACGGTCGTAAAGTGGCTTGCAATGTGGCTAGCTCATTATTAAGACTTTCAGCCGTATCAATGAACAGTAATTACTTGAATGAATTAAGTTCGCCACGGTTTGTAATTAGATTGAAGTTGCATCCCATCACTGGTGGCTTAATTGTTGAAACCATTAACGATAAACGCAAAGGCTATCGTTATACATTTACACCAAGTAAAGTAAACAGAAAGAAGGTCAATTATGATAAAGCAATCTGCGCATAATTTAAAAGTTGAAACCATCGTAGCGAAAACAAGAGAAGAATTAACTAATCAAGTCAACTACTTTTTAGAAAATAACCCTGATTTCTTTATTCAAGAAATCCAATACAATACTTGTGCAAGCCCTTGTGGTGCTAGTGATGATTTAAGTATTTATGTTGAATATTCAGCATTGATTATTTATATTATGCCCTAATTAGGTCAATTTGATTGACCGAAAAATATGCTCTCAAGCGGTGGTATACTTGCATTTAGGTAAAGTTTAATAAATGCCGAAATCGGCGCACACTAAAATAAGTTAGTAAATTATGTTATACTTATTTTGAACATGACACATGTGAAATCAATAGAGATGTTTTATTTGAAGAACCGTTTTACAGCGGTTCTTTTTTATTGCAATAACGTCAGGTTTGTCAGGTTCTAAATGATGCAAAATGACGCAAAATAGCCCCTTTTTAACTTGTTAAGTATGAACTTGATTAATTTGATTGAAAGTATTGATATAACAGCATT
>JAEDJT010000001.1 GCA_016296185.1 Bacilli bacterium | reverse complement strand
AAATATTTAAAAAAAATTAAAAATAACTATTGATTTTTATTAGCAAGTTTTTATGCAAAAAAAAGAGGTTTATTAAACCTCTTGTACTACTGCAATAATCATTGGTTTGCACTCTGTTTCATGATATAGGTATTTACCTAATTCTTCACGAATTTCATTTTTAATCTTGTTGAATTCTACAAAACTTTCTGTAATATTTCTTTCAATAATTGTTTGTGAAATCTTTTTAATTTCTTCAATCATTTCACCAGAATCTTTAACATAAATGAAACCTCTTGTTGTTACTTCTGGTCCAACTAGTAATACTTTTTCTTTCTTACTAATTGTTGCACTAATTAATACAATACCATTTTCACTTAACATTTCACGGTCTTTTATTACTAGTTCTCCAACGTCTTCAGTACTATTTCCATCTATTAAAATATCATTTATTTTAACTTTATCAAAACAATCTTTATTTAGTTTTCCATCGTTAAATTCTACTACTTCACCATTTTGTTTTAAGATAATATTTTCTGAAGGCATATTTAATTCTGAAGCAATATTAGCATTGTTAACCATGTATCTATATTCACCTTTAACTGGCATATAATATTTTGGTTTTAGTAAATCTATCATAATCATTAAATCTTCTGAAGATGCATGATGTAATAATGATTTTTCTTTTGGTAAATTAACTATTTCACAACCAGCTATAGCTAAATCGTTTTGTACTTTAACTAGTGTTTTTTCACTACTATCATATTTTGGTTCAGCAAATACTACTGTATCTGTCTTTTTAATTTTTATAAATTTATCATATCCATTAACAATTTTAGAAACAGTTGCATATGGATTTTCTTTATTATCTTGTACTAATAAAATTGAATCTTTATCATCTATGTTAGATAAATCTCCTAATAAACTATCACTAAATTTTAAGTACCCTTCTTTTTTAGTATAAGTTACTAAATTTTGTAAATGTTTACCCATAATAACTACTTTTCTATGAGTATTTTCTGCTGCTGTAAAAATTTCTTGAATTGTATATATATGTGTTGGTAAAACTGAAAAAATTAATCTGTTATCATGATGTTTAATAGTATCTTTAAAGAAACTACA
Source organism: Bacilli bacterium (assembly GCA_016296185.1). Lineage (GTDB taxonomy): Bacteria > Bacillota_I > Bacilli_A > RF39 > UBA660 > Coprovivens. The sequence goes on along the minus strand of JAEDJT010000001.1, from coordinate 103,558 downwards.
TAATCTGTGTGCTGGTGATGTATGTCCTATTCTTTCTGAGAACACAGATTCACATAATAATGCAAGAACCCCTTGTTTTCCAACATAAGCAATTTTTCCTAAATCCATTGACCAATTATCCATCATTTTTGGATCGATAATAAAATCACCAGTATAAACTATTGCACCATCTTTAGTATTTAATACAAACATTACTGAATCTGGTGTTGAATGATTAACATTGATTGGGAAAATACTTACTGCACCGAAGTTCATCTTTTTATGAGCTTTAATTTCAGTTATTTTCTTTTCATCAATTCCATCATTAGTTAAAACGAATTTTGTAAATTTAGTTGCATATACTTTTACATTTGGGATACAAGTTATTAAATCTTTAACTGCTCCCATATTTTCATAGTGTCCATGAGTTAGGAACACTCCCTTTATTCTCTTACTATTTTTTACTAAATAATCAAAATCTGGAATAATATAATCTATTCCGTATAAGTTTTCATTTGCATATTTTAAGCCACAGTCAAAAACGAATATGTCATTATCAACTTCTATAACATAGCAGTTTTTGCCCATTTCATCTAGTCCACCCAGACTAAAAATCTTTATATTACACATTTCTAGCATCTCTTTTCTATAATTTTAAATTTAATTTGTTTAATAAATAAAGGTTCTTGACTGGTTAATTATAACAAATATAAGGACAAATTACAATTAGTTTGTTTCGCTAATTAGTTTTGATAGATATTCTATTTCTAGATTTTTATATTTAATCGATTGTAATATTACAAGTAATTCCTCTTTAGTAATACTATTCTCTATTTTTATTATTTCTCCATTAGATATTTGGTTAATGGTGGTGGATATATTAGAATGATTAATGGTTAATGATATATTGAATAAATATTTATTATTACAATATGTAGGTATTGTTTTATTTATAAGACATAAATTCTTATTTAATTTCTTTTTATTTAAAAATTTATCTATTTTATTATATGTATTTTCATTATTAGCATTATTAATCAATTCAACTTTATCGTTATATTCTTCTTTGTTTATTAATAAATTAATATGATAGTTATTCTCTATCATATAGTTATATAATTCATTTTTTGAATCAAATATTATTGATACTTTATTTTTATTACTATTACCTCTTATTATTATTTTATCTTTATTATTATCTAATGAAATATTAGGTTTTATTTCTTTATATACTAATAGTGTTTCATCATATTTGTTTTCTTTATGCATATTAGAAAATGATTTATCTATATCTACTTTTTTTCCACTTATGCCAGGTATTATATAGTTATCATTTATTACAGAATCAATACTTGGTATCATTTTATCTTGTAGTTTTATTTCTTTATATAAGGGATTTTGACTTTTTACATATTCAGAAATTATATTAGTATAGTAAAAAGATAATATACATATTCCTATAACACCTATATACTTAAAGAAATTTTTCATAAAATCACCTAATAATATATATGTTTTTTCTTTATTTATTATTTATTCTTTTATATAATATGTTCTAATTATGTGGGTGGTTTTATGGAAGAATTTTTTATTAAACTTATTATTGATGCATTACAATGGAAATGTGATGAATTAGGTTATAATGATGAACAATTTGATAATATGTTTATAGATACTGAAACAGGTACATATTTAGATGATGTTACTTTCTTTAAAACTAAAGGAATTACGTTATGTAATGAACAACTTTATCAATTTGTTTATTCTGTAATTGTAGACAATTATGATAATGAAGAAGTACCTTTAGAGTTTGATATAAAAAGTATATTTACTGAAATTGTTACAAGATTCTTAATCTATAATTATGGTAATAAAGAATTAACTAGTGTTTATAGTTATTTAAGTAAGGCTGATAATAAAACAATATTAGATCAATTTTTAAATGATTATGATTTTGGTATTGGTTTAATGAATGGTATTTATACTTCTATAGTATATGAAGATTATTATAATAAGAATAAAGCTAAAATTATTAGAGATAAAAAAGGAAGTATGATCACTAAATTTTATGATAATATTACAAATGATTCTATTTCATTTAATGATTTTTTAAGAAGTGTTATTTGTGATTTATATAATTATTATATTTCTATTGGTACTGACGATATTGGTGCTTTAAATTGTACTTGGGCTTTCTTTACTAATGATATGGATCCAATTGGTGTTTTAGATGAAATATGTAATGATATATTATCAAAAGGTTATATTAAAAAGATGATGTTAAATATTATGTTCAGTGATTTATTTGAAGATGCTTTAAATAAACCTATTGTTGATAGTGAAAATTATGATGATAGAATGGCTGATTTTATTCCAGTGTTTTGTATATCAATGGGATTTGTTAATATTCCAAATGATATAAGTGTTAGAAATAGATTGTTAAAACATTTTATATTATTGCAAGATGAAGATGAAAAGAAAAAAGATAATAGAGCTAATACATATGAACATAGTAATGAATTATATTTAAAGAAAGTTAACCCTACTTATCAAGTTGATGATTATAAATATATGAAAATGTAAAAAAAAGTAGAATATTCTACTTTTTTTATTTATGAATTGTTCCTCCCCATTCAACGATTGTATAACCATTTCTTTCAACTTTAGTTAGTTGTTGTTCTTTAACTTCAATTTTTTCGTCTAATGGTTTGATATCCACAATTATTCTTATTAAAGTATCTGGTTCTTCACTAAATTCTAGTGGCATGTATTTGTTTACTTCATCAGTCGTTCTAAAATAAATATAATTATAATTATTATCTATTTTATCAATCCAATATACAATAAATTCATTTATTTCTCTTTCATTTAATCCTAAATATTCTAATTTTTCTTCTAAGAATTCTACTGTTTCTTCTCCACTTACTACAAATCCTGTAGACATATCTAATTTTGTATTATCAATAGCTTCCCAATATAAACCATAATAGTTTCTATCTGTATTATAATCATAAATATTGCTATCTTTAGTTACATGAACATTCCATAAATCATTATATTTTGGGTATGTATATGTTAATAAGTCAGGAGTTTTAAACTTAATTGTTAAATCCATATCTTTTTCTGGATAAATATACATTATAGGTTTATAAACTATGTCTTGATCACATCTTTTTTCTGAGAACATTTTATAATATGTATAAACCTTTTTAATATTTTTATCTATTTTTATTGTTTTTATATCTTTTTCTGGTATACATACACCACAGTTATGATTTAAATCATAATAAACGTTAATTCTGTCTTCAGATGATTTATAATCAAATTTCTTTATGGTTTCATTACAATAATCTATATTATAAGAAATAACTAAAATATTATTTTCTTTAAAATCTTCTTCAGACATTTCAATGTATTTTTCTTTTTCTTCATCAGTTAGATTTATATACATATAATAATATTCTTCATAGTTATCATATATTTTATGTTTTGTATCTAACTTTTCGTAACCTTTTCTAACTACTAAATTACCATTACGGTCTTCATCTACAGGTTCTGATGATTTATTGTGATTAATTATTATGTATGATATTACAATTCCAACAATTGCAATTATTATTCCAATAATAATTAATAATTTACTATCAATCTTTTTATTTTGTTTCTTATTAGAATTATTATTTTTCATACTTACACCTCTATTTTTATTATATCATAAAAAAAATAATGTCGTCGACATTATTTTTTTTGTTTAGTTTTTAAAGTCTGTGTGTGATTTGTATGTGTTTTATGAATTTTGAATTTGTTTTATTTATCTTCTTCTTTTGTTTGTTTTGTTGTTAAGAATGTAACTTTCTCAGCAATTACATCTACTGTATATTTTTTGTTACCGTCTTTGTCATCATAGTTTCCTGTTTGAATTCTACCTTTAACTCCAACAATATCTCCTTTGTGACAATATTCTGTTGTACTTGCTGCTACTGCATCCCATAAGATACATCTAATATAATCAGCTTCGTATAGACCATCTTCATTCTTCCAACTTCTTTGAACAGCTAAGGTTACTGTTGTAACTTTTTTTCCTGTTTCAAGCTTTGTAAGTTCTGGATCTGATGTTAGTCTTCCTACTAATACAACTTGATTTAACATTTATTTTTCCTCCTTTCGCCATAGATAATAACTGGTTCTAAATATTAATTCAAATCAGTATTTTTGGATTTTGATATGAAATATTCTATTAAAAATCAGTTATCGTAAGTGATATTATTTTTTTTAATAAAAAAAAGACTTTAAAAAGCCTTTATATATATGTTTTCATTTTTTTTGCTATTCTTTTAATAATCTGTTTAATTCTACTGCATATTCCATTGGAAGCTCTTTTTTAAAGTCACTAATGAATCCCATTATTAGTAATTCTTTTGCAGTATCTTCTGATAATCCTTTACTTGTTAAGTAAAATAATTTTTCAGCACTTACTTTAGATATTGTAGCTTCGTGTTCTAAAGTTGATGTATTATTACCTACTATATTTGTAGGGAATGTATCACTTTTTGATATATTATCCATAAGAATAGTATCACATTTTATTGTTGCTTTGGAATTAGTTGCTTTTTTAGATATTTTTGTAAGTCCTCTATAGTTGCTTACTCCTCCAGCTTCTGCTATTGATTTACTAACTATATTACTCTTAGTATTTGGAGCTAAATGAATCATTTTTGCTCCTGCATCTAATTGTTGACCTTCTTTTGCATATGCAATTGATATTGAATTACCTGTTGCTCCTTCACCAGCTAGTACGCATGATGGATATTTCATTGTAACTTTTGATCCAATATTTCCATCTACCCATTCCATTAATCCATTATCATAAACAATTGCTCTTTTAGTAACTAAATTATATACATCAGTTGACCAATTTTGAATTGTTGAATAACGACAATGTCCATTTTTCTTTATATATATTTCTACTACACCTGCATGTAATGATGATGATGAATAATTCTTGGCAGTACATCCTTCAATATAAGATAAGTCTGCTCCTTCATCAACTATAATAATAGTTCTTTCGAATTGTCCTAAACTTTCTGTTTCAATTCTAAAATAACTTTGTAATGGTCGATCAACTTTTACTCCTTTTGGAATATATATAAATGATCCTCCTGACCATAATGCACCATTTAATGCAGTATATTTATTTTCAGCATAATTTACTAAGTGATTAAAGTATTCTTTAAATAAATCTGGATGTTTTTGTAATGCATCATCTGTTGATGTAAATATAATACCTTGATCTGCAAATTCTTGATTATGATAAACTACTTCACTTTCAAATTGATTAGTAACACCACCAAGATATTTATTTTCTGCATCTATAACACCTAAATCTTTAAATGTATTACGAATAGAACAATTTACTTTGTCCCAATCATTTGTTAACTTTTCATCATTAGATTTATAGTAATTTATTTTATCAAAATCAATATCTAATTTTGGTCCGAATGTTGGTTGGTCAAGTTCTTTAAATTTTTCAAATGATTTTAATCTGAACTCTAACATCCATTCTGGTTCGTTCTTTTTCTTAGATAAATCTTTAATAAATTGTTCATTTAGTTCTTTCTTCATAAGCAATCACGTTGTTATTATACACCATATAAATTGATTTGAAAATATTATGTTCTAATGATATTATTATAATAAGGTGATAGTATATGAACATATTAGAAAATAATATTAATTTATTAAATCGTTTGAGAATGGAATATCCTAATGCTTTTAATGGAATTACAATTAATGATTCTTTTTTAACATATAATAGTAAAAATATTGATATCAGTAAGTATAATTTGTATGATTTAATATCTGGTCAAAATCCTAGTTTCGGTTCTCAATTATCTGCATTAAGTCCAGAAGATGTTTTTAAAATTATTAATATTAATGTAATTTTTTCTAATAGTATTTCAAATGATTTAAGTGAATCTATTCAATCTACCAATGATAATTCTCAAAAGAATCAAAGAGATAATGAAAAAGATTTAGAAAAGATACAAAAAATTGATCCTTTAATGAAAAGAGTTTCTATTATTACTAAAAGAGATGAAAATGGATTTAAAAAAGAATATTTTAATGTTGTAGATTCTAATGGTACTAATCATTTATTTGATAATAACTTAAATTTAAATATAAATATAATTGAATTATATGGAATAATAAAAAGTAAATATAGTGATCATGATATTAATCCTGAAGAATTAATTCATGAAATGAATAGTAAATTTACTGAAAGACAATTATATAACTCTATTAGTATTATTAATAATGATAAATATAGTGAATCATTCCAAAATAAAATTAGTATGTTAGATGAAAAATATAAAAGTAATCCATTAATAAGAGTTAGTGGTAATGAAGAATTAGACATTATTATTGTTTCTGATATTTCTAATCCTGAATATAGAGAAATATATACATATACTAGAAATGAATTTGGTGACTTAGTTCAAAATAGTCATAATCAAGATTTTGAATTAAATGAAAATAATGAATACAATGTTAGTGAATCTGATAAAGATGAAAAGATTCAAGATAATAAACAAGAAGAAACTATTGTTAAATTAGTTTCTGAAGAGAAATTTTATAGTTTATTATATAAAAATGAAGAATATACTCCAGAAGAAGCTAATCAAGTTAATGATTATTATGGCTTCTTTACTGATTGTATGATTTATGAAGGTTTCTTAGAACCTGAAATATTAGATATGTTATATAGATTCAATCATAAGATGATGGAATTTGAAGTAAATGGTGATGTATTAACTATACATCAAAAAGAAGCTGTTGAAAAATATTACGAAATGTTACAACAAAAACAAAATAAAATTCAGCAAAATCAATTAGAGAGTAATAAAGAATTAATTGAAGAAAAAGGAAAACAATTAAAACTTGTATATGATAATAAAGATAATGCTGCTTTTGTTAGTACTCTTCAAATTATAGGATTTATAGTTGGAGCAGCTGTAATATTAATTGCTGTTACTCTTTATGTAATACAATAAAAAAAATTGAGATTAATCTCAATTTTTATTTTGCTTGAACAGAAGTTATTGCTACAACTCCAACGATATCATCTGCTGAACATCCTCTAGATAAATCATTAACTGGTTTATTAATACCTTGAGTAATTGGTCCGTATGCTTCAGCTTTTGCTAATCTTTGAACTAATTTATAACCAATATTACCAGCATCTAAGTCTGGGAATAATAATACATTAGCGTGTCCTGCTACTTCACTTCCTGGTGCTTTTGATTCACCTACACTTGGAACTAATGCAGCATCTGCTTGTAGTTCTCCATCTAATTTTATATTAGGATATTTTTCTTTTGCTATATTTACAGCGTTTACTACTTTATCAACATCTGCATGTTTAGCTGATCCCATTGTTGAATGTGATAAGAATGCAACTATTGGTTCTTCTTCTACTAATAGATTAAAGCTTTCTGCAGAAGATGCAGCAATACTTGCTAATTCTTCTGATGTAGGATTTTGATTTAAACCTGAATCTGCAAATATAAATGTTCCATTTGCACCATATTCGCAGTTAGGAACTACCATAAGGAAGAATGCTGAAACTAATTCACAATTTGGTTTCGTTTTAATAATTTGTAATGCTGGTCTTAATGTATTTGCTGTTGAATGACAAGCTCCTGATACAACACCATCAGCTTTTTCTTCTTTTACTAACATACATGCATAATACATATAATCAGTTAGACAAGCTTCTTTAGCTTGTTCTAAAGTCATTCCTTTTTCTTTTCTTAATTCATATAAGTCATTAAATATTTTTTCAGATATTTCATTATTAAATGGATTAATTATTGTACAACCTTCTAGATTAATATTTTTAGTAGCAGCTAATTCATTTATTTCATCTTCTTTTCCTATTAATATTATATCTGCTATTTTTTCGTTAACACATTTTTCAGCAGCTTCTAATACTCTTATATCCATTGTTTCTGGTAAGATTATTCTTTTTATATTCTTTTTTGCTTTTTCTTTTATTGTATCTATAAAACTCATTTTATTACCCTCTTTCTATATAATTATAATATTTTATTAAAATTAAAAAAAGTGTTTTTACACTTTTTTTATATTACATTCTTTTGTAAATATTCTTTATAGAAGTTAATTAAATACTTATATAAGAATGTTGCTATTTCTTTTTTATCATTATTATTTGGAATAATATTACTATAATTAATATTGTCTTCTTTTTTATCAACAATATTAAACATATCTTGTTCCATTTTATATTCAGCATATTTAACTTTATCCATTTGTAAATAATCTTCAACATTTATTCTTGTATCTTCAACAGTTACTTTTTTGTTTATTATTGCTAAGTTATTTTCAATTTTAGATACATTTTTTACATAGTTATTTATGTCATCATTTGAGTTTAATAATTCTATTACATAATTATGATATAATTCTTTATCTAATTCTATTACTTCATTAATAATACTTAATGATGGTGTTATTCCAGGAACATTATTACTGCTTGGATTTATTACATAATATTCAATTGGATTCATTATAAATTTTTCTTCGTAATTAGCTTCGTTTGATACTTCTAAATGAATAGATTCATCTTCATATGAAACTAATAATTCTTTTGGATTAACATTAATTGTATAATTACCTACATGAACTTCATATTTTTTATTTTTTAAGCAATTTTTTAATACTTCATATAATGGTTTTTGAATAATTGTACTGTTAGATAAATTGTTATTATTAATTGCCATTTCTAATTCTTTTATTGCATTATTTAATTCGTTCATTTTATCACCTATTCAAAATATTTTAATTCATATTCTAATGAAGGAGTCATTCTAACTGGTTCTTTACTACTTGTATAATATTCATTTGCTTTTGTGTAACAAATGTCTTTTTTACATTCCATTGTTACATATCTTTTTTCACCAACATAGTTGTTGTCGTATACACCTATATAATAGATATTAGGATTATCAATATCTTGTACTAAACTTATAGCATTTATTGCATGTAAACCTCCTGAGAATGAACTTGAAATAACTGGTGCTTCACCATTTTTTATTCTTTGTTCAAGAACATTCATAAAGTTATCTTTACCAACTTCTAGTGTACTTTCTGTTCCAAATAGATTTCTTAATCTTAATGTTAAGTTAGAAGAAGATGTAATATATTCATCTCTATTTTGTTTTATAAATAATTGATGAATAGCGTTGAATAATTCTTTATCGTTGCTATCTATCTCTGTACTTGTTTGCATCTTAGTTTTGTCATCAAAATATACATCTGTATATGTCTTATAATTTACACCATGTTTTTCTATTTGAGCTTCTGAGCTTAATCCTGTTTTTTCTTTTTTGGTTTCAAGATAATCAGCTTTCTTTATTTCTTCTAAATATGTTTTTGAGTATTCTAAATTATCATCATCAACTGTATATAAATCAGTTGGTTCTTCTTCATCAAATGTATCAAACCCAAATACATATTTTAATGCATTTGATTTTAATTTATAGTCATATAAACTTGTTTTATTATTGTTAATACTTGATTTAGTTAGATCATAACTTTTTGCAGTAACTTCATCTACAGTAACATCATCGTTTTTAAATGGTAAATTTTTTGTGTAATATAAATTTGCAAAAGTTGCCATACCATAACAATGTCCACCTTCTGATGTTGTTGATCCATAATTTTCGAATGAGAAACCATCTCTACTTGCAATAAATCCGCTATCTGCAAGTAATAAACCATCATTTTCTCCATCTTCATCTATATCAACAATATCATTATTTAATTCAACATCAATATTTTTGAATAATTCTTTTAATCCACTTGAATCATTTGAACTAAATAATTTACATCCGGTTTGATTAGATATTGATGATAATGAATCATTATATGTACTTCCACCAAATCCTACTGAACATATTTTTACGTTTTTATTTAGAGCTGTTTTTACAATAGATTGAATACTACTTTTTAATCCATCATCATATCCATCTGTTAATAATACAATGTATTTTTCATCAGCATTTTTTGAGAATTCATTCATTCCGTTAGTTAATGCATTAGATATATTTGTTCCTTCAGTAGATGTAATAAATTTACCTGTCATATCATCTAATTTTTTTGTTATATCTTCTGAAGAACTTCCAATCTTGTATGCATTTTCATAATCTCTTCTGAATTCAGATAATCCTATTTTGTAGTTTTTTTCTTCTAAACTTTTTACAAGTTTTTTAGATACTTCAAATCTTACACCTTCACTATCGTATGCATCTAGTTCTTCATTGATTTCACTACCTGTTATTTCTTCGTATTGTTCATTTGAATATAAACTCCAAGAGTTATCTAATACTAATAATACTTCTACATCTTTTGTTTCTTTTACTTTTTCTTTATCACCTAAAACATAGTTAGAAAAATGTTTTAATGTTGCTGTTATTGTATTGTTTTCTTTATCTATTTTTGTATCTACAGCTTCATATTTATTTTTTTCTGGATTGTAATAATATAAAGTTAGATTATCTTCGTTGATACCATTTGCAGTAAGTTCTTCATCTGTATATTCAATTATTACAGTAGCACTTTCTAAATTTCCATCTGTATAGAAAGTATATAATTTATCTATCATGCCGTCTTGTGAACTTATTTTAGTATTATTTGTTACTTTAGCTAATGTTGATGCAATGTTACCTGTTCCATTTACTGTTACTGTAACATTATCATTCTTTTGTGTATAAGATAGTTTTCTTTCACCATCTTTTTTTCCATCACCTTTTGAATCTGCTTTTAATGGATCTAATTCTAATTCTATTTCATCATAATCGTTTAGTCCATCTCCATCAGTATCTGCTTTTAATGGATCAGTTTTTGTTTCATTTACTTCTTTTCCATCTTCTAATCCATCCATATCTGTATCTGCTATTCTTGGATTAGTTCCTAATTCAGTTTCTTGTTTATTAGTTAATCCATCATAATCAATATCTTCATCTGAATCTAAATCTATTTTTTCTTCTCCAAGATTTAATTCTTCTTTTTCGTTATCAAATTCTATAACAGTATATTTTTTAGATATTTTTTTCATTTTATAACTTACTGTTATTTCACATTCACCTTTTGCTTCTGTTAAATCCCATGTTATTTTACCTTTTTGGTTTTCTGCTGTTCCACATGTTGTTTTTACTTTTAAAAATTTTTTATTAACTTTTTCAGATGCATCAACAGCTAGTTTAACTTTACTTGCATTTATGTAATTTAATTTATAGTCTCCTTTTTCTTTCCATTCAATTCTATAATTAAAGAAACTATAATATACTGATATTGCAGCTACAATAATTAATAATATAATTGTTGGAATTATTATTATCTTTTTACTTTTTTTAGTATTTTCTACTTTTACTTCATTATCCATATCTATACTCCTTTTTATTATAATTATTATATCATAGTAACGTAAAAAAAGTAGAAGCTATTTGGCTTCTACTATAAGTTTTATGGCTGTTTTTTCTGAACCATCAATTTCAATATCTGTAAACGCTGGAATACATACAAGATTAATACCACTAGGAGCTACAAATCCTCTTGCAATACATATTGCTTTAATTGCTTGATTTAGAGAACCAGCTCCAATTGTTTGGATTTCTACACAACCTTTTTCTCTAAAGATATTAGCAATAGCTCCAGCTACTTTACTAGAATTTGATTTACTAGATACTTTTAATATTTCCATAATTATTATTTCCTTTCTAGTTAATAATATGAAAATAATAATGATTTATTCATTAAAATGTTAAACGCATTTGATACCAAATTTCATTTCCGTGTGTAGATTTTGATATACCTTCATTTTTATATCCGAATTGTTCATAAAAAGTAATTAATTCTTTTTTACATGTTAATACTATACCTAATTTATTTTGTCTTTTTATATCTTCAATAACATAATTCATTAATTTTATAGCATTTCCTTTATGTTGATAAGATGGATGTGTATCAACACCAAATATAAAATACCAATTATCATTCTTATTATGAATTGTAGTATCTTCATACATATTATCTGTTAAATCTTTTTCATTTGATATTATTCCATTAATAAAGGATATTATTTTATTATTTTCTTTTAATATATAAAAGTAGTCACTATATGCTTTTATTCTATTTTCAATTTGTTTTTTTGTTGCTGCTTCTTTTATTGGAAAACAAATTGATTCTATATTTGATATTTCTTCTAAATCATTTATTGTTGCTTTAGTAAACATATTATCACCTGTTTGAATTATATCATAAAAAATAAGTACCAATGGTACTTATTGATTACTAACCTTTTTTAATGTGTTATATCTTTTAGGAACATTATTTGTTTCTTGTATCATAAATTCTTTAACATAAGCTTTTATAAATGCTTCTACTATTTCTGGATCAAATTCTTGATGTTTTTTTCCATTTTCATCTATTTGTATTTGTGATTGTTTTCTTAGTTCCATTAAAGCTATTAGATCATCTTGTGGATCGTTATAAGGTCTTTTATTTGTCATTGCATCAAATGTGTCTGCAACTGCTATTATTCTTGCAAATAATGGTATATTAGTTAATCCAAAAGGATAACCAGAACCATCTATTCTTTCATGATGTAATAGCGCGACTTCTTTTATTCTTTTATCTTCTTCATCATTTGGTATTATACAATAACCTAATACTGTATGATTTTTCATTTTTTTATATTCTAAATCAGTAAGACTTCCTTCTTTAGTAAGTATCTTACTTGATATATTTGTTTTACCAACATCATGGAATAATCCCGCTCTTTTTAATTCAAGAACTTCTGTTGCTGGTAATTTCATTTCTATACCTATTAAAGCTGCTAAATAAGCAACTCTATTTGAATGTTCATATGTTATATTATCTTTTGCTTTTAATCTTCTTATAATTTCTGTTTCAAATCTTGATGTCATGTTTCCTCCCCGTTGAGCCCAAAACATTATAAGATATTTTTCAACAAAATGCAAATTATAAAAAAAGAACTATATTATAGTTCTTCTTCAATTCTAATTAATTGGTTATATTTACAAATTCTATCTGTTCTTGACATAGAACCAGTTTTAATTTGTCCTAAATTTAATCCTACAGCTAAATCAGCGATTGTTGTATCTTCAGTTTCGCCTGATCTATGAGAAATAACTGTAGCATAGTTATGAGATCTTGCTAATTCAATTGTTTCTAATGTTTCAGTAATTGTACCAATTTGGTTAACTTTTAATAGAATAGCATTTCCTGCTTCTTTATCAATTCCCATTTGTAAGCAAGCTTTATTAGTAACGAATAAATCATCACCTACTAATTGTACTTTATCACCAATTCTTTTAGTAACAAGGTTGAATCCTTCCCAGTCATTTTCATCCACTGCATCTTCAATTGAGATAATTGGATATTTAGAAACTAAATCTTCATAGTATTCAATTAATTCTTCTGTATTTAATGAACGTCCTTCTCCAACTAATTCATATTTTCCATCTTTATAGAATTCTGAAGCAGCTACGTCGATAGCCATACAAACGTCTTTACCAGGTTCATATCCAGCTTTTTTGATAGCTTCCATAATAAGTTCGAATCCTTCACTGTTTGATTCTAAATCTGGAGCAAAACCACCTTCATCACCAACACTAGTAACTAATCCTTTTGATTTTAATACACTTTTTAAGTTATGGAATACTTCAGCACCAATTCTAACTCTATCTTTAATAGTGTCAGCCATTGGAATAATCATATATTCTTGGAAATCTAATTTGTTGTCAGCATGTGCTCCACCATTAATGATATTCATCATTGGTCTTGGTTCTGACATTTCACCATTTCCGAATGTTTCTGCTACATATTTGTATAATGGTTTTCCAGCTTCAATAGCACTTGCTTTTAATGCTGCCATAGAAATACCTAATATAGCGTTTGCACCAAATTTTGATTTTGTTGGTGTTCCGTCTAATTCTATCATTGCATAGTCTAATGCTTTTTGATCAGCAGCATCCATTCCGATAACTAAATCTCTTAATGGTCCATTAACGTTTTCAACTGCTTTTAAAACACCTTTACCCATGAAACGGCTTCCACCATCTCTTAATTCTAGAGCTTCTCTTTCTCCTGTAGATGCTCCAGATGGAACAGCTGCTCTACCCATTATTCCATTTTCAAGAATAACATCTACTTCAACTGTTGGGTTTCCACGTGAATCGATTATTTCACGACCTTTAATGTCTTTAATTTTCATTTTAATACTCTCCTTTGATTGTCCTTTTCGGACCCATAAATATTATAACTCAAAATTCTAAAATCTACTATAAAAACAAGGAATATTGCTATTCCTTGTTGATTTTATACTTAGATATTGCTTCTTCTGTTATTGTTTTTAATATTTCTTCTATATTATCGTAAACAGATTCATCTTCAATTGGTTCTAATTTATCATTATTCATAACTGAAGAATAGCATTTTATATTGTCATTTTCATCTTTTTCATATGCAGTATAAGTAACATATTTTTTATCATTTTTTTCAAATGATACTAATATATCATATTCTTTTTCTTCGCCTTGTTCATTTTTATATATTATTTTTTCCATAGTTACCTCCTTGAAAACATAACTGCTGTTGCATTATCTTTTCCCGCATTGATCATATAATTTTCATCACCCATTGAATTATTATAATATGGATTAATTGCATTACTCATTAATGCTTTATTTATTAATTCTTGTGTAACTAATTCTTTTCTGTTCATACTTGATATTACTCTTATATCTTCTTGTGATAATAGATCTGATACTCCATCAGACATTAAGATTAATCTGTCGTAACATGCATTTGGAATCACATGAGCTTGTGGTACTCCTACGCTATCCATTCCAACAAACCTTAATATTTGATTATTATTATTTTTAAATCTTAATCTATCAACCATTTCTGCTGATGGTACATCATTTTTATATCCGTTCATCAACCATGGTGCTGATTCATCTATTGTTTGTAATGATAGTTTGTTATTCTTAATTGTATAAGCTCTTGAATCACCAATTTGTAATATTACTGTTTCGTTATCACATACAATTGCACCAGTTAATGTTGCACCTGTTGCTGGTTGGCCATTGATACTTGCTGTTCTATTATATTTTTCATAAATGTTTTTACTTATTTCTTGTATCTTTTGTGATAATAGATTTACTACTGTTAAATAATCATTTGATAAAGATGGATCTAATGTACTAAACCATAAAGCTAATTCTCTTGTTATTTCTCCACTAGATAATGCTCCATCTCCTGAACCACCCATACCATCTGCTACTGCTACTATTTTAAATTCTTTATTTTGTGGATGTTCTAAAACTATTGCAGCATCTTGTTGTTGGTCTCTTGATTTACCTACATCTTGTGATACATATAATGATTCTCCAACTTTATATTCATTGTGACTATTCTTTAATTGTGATCCATTTAATATATCTTGTAAACATCTATTTCTTGTTTCATAGTTTACTTGAATATTTGTAACGCCATTTAATTTATTATAATTTTTTTCAATCTTCTTAAATAGGTCAACTCTTTCAAACCCAAATGGTAATTTTGTTGATTGTCTTCCAATAGATTGCATATAGTATACGTTATCTAAATCTTTGAATCTACCATCTACTATTTTTTCAATTCTTTTATCTTGCATTAATGATATTTGATAATTTTGTTGAATTATATCAGCTGCTAATTTTACTAAATCTGGATTTGTTTGGAATAATACTGATACATTTGGTGTTTCTATCATTTTTTTACATATATATTCTACTTCTTGATAGAAAGGGAAATTATTTGATAAAGCTGGACAAAATAATCTTCCATTTCTATCTAAACTTATAGTAAGGCTGTTGTCCCAAATATAATTATTAATAGCGTTCATTAATTTAACCATTGATTCAGCTAAATATACATATAAATCAGTTACATTTGAATTTGCTATTATTTCTCTTGCTTCACCATAACTAAAATATCTTCTTGCTGGTATTTTATCGCATACCATATTGTTATTAATAAAGTCTTGAATCATTCCACTAATATTTTTTACCCATTCTGGATGTCTTTCGTGAAATGTTTTATAAAATGCTTGTTCTATTTGTTCACTTACTATCATATTATTCACCTATTATTAATTATAACACAAAAAAAAGAACATTTTATTGTTCTTTTTCCCATCTTGCATAAATTCCACAAGGTAATATCATTTCACTATCTTTCATTGGTAATCCAATTTCATCACTAGAAATAATACCATTTACTTTTTTATTAACTGTTAATAATAATACATTTTCTAATACTGTCATTGATAATCCTGTTGTATATGAATTAATTAAGAATAATATTGGATCATCTGATAATATTTCTGTACATCTTTGTACTAAATTATATAAATTTTTTTCAATATCCCATACTTCTCCGTTAGATCCTCTTCCAAATGATGGTGGGTCCATAAGAATTATATCGTATTTATTTCCTCTTCTTATTTCTCTTTCAACAAATTTTAATACATCATCTACTAAGAATCTTATTGGTCTATCTTCTAATCCACTAGATTTTACATTTTCTTTTGCCCAGTCAACCATTCCTCTTGATGAATCTACATGAACAACTTCTGCTCCTGCTGATAAGGCTGCTACTGATGCGGCTCCAGTGTAAGCAAATAGATTTAATACTTTAACTGGTCTATTAGCTTTTTTTATTTTTTCTCTAATTAAATTCCAATTATATGCTTGTTCTGGAAATAAACCTGTATGTTTAAATCCCATTAATTTTATATTGAATGTTAAATCTTGATAATGTACTTGCCAACTTTCAGGTAATCTATTATTAATAATTTCCCAATTACCTCCGCCTTTATTACTTCTATGATATACTGCATCTACTTTATTCCAATAATCAGGATGTTCTTTATTTTCCCATATTATTTGTGGATCTGGTCTTAATAATTCTTTACCATTCCAACTTTCAAGTTTCATGCCTTCTGACATATCTAAGATTTGATATTCGTAAAAATCTTTTACTACTTTCATAGTATCACCTATTCTATATTGTGTTTTTGAATTGTTCTACTTTTAAATCAACTTGACTAGTTTCTGTTATTAATACATTTATATCTTCTATTTTCATTATATCCATTATTTCTGTTAAGAAATCTGATATAACTTTAATTTGATGTTCAACTTCATCTATTTCAGTAACATCTGGTTTATTGATACCATCTAATTTTTCTTCTAATTCTTTTATACAATTTGATAGTTTAACAATAACTTGAACTAGTAATTCATAATCACATTTGATTGTTGTTAATCTAAAATTATTTTTTTGTACTGCTTTCTCATTATAGAATTCTATATATTTATTTATCTTAATTACACATTGTTCTAAAGATATACTTAATCTTGTTAAATGTAATTTATGTCTCATAATCATATCTGATGGTGAAACATTTTTTATTTCTAATCCATAGAATGAATGAAGATGATTTTCTGTTTGTTCTAAAAGATTTCTAAATATTCTTCTATCTTTTTCTACTTCTTCTACTGTTTTACCATTTTTAGTAGAAGGAACATGAGCTATATCAGCAACTAGATATATTTTACATAAATCTTCTAATTCTTCAAGAGAAAATTGTTCAATAGTGCATAACATAAAGTCAGATATCTTAATTAATCTATATAAACTGTTTACTTCTTGATAATCTTTATTGTTTTCTGCTCTGCTTAATGCTTTTCTTCTCATTAGACTTATATATTGTTTATAGTCTTGTAAGTTATTTAAAGCAATATTATTTATTGAACTCATAAACATTCTCCTAACTATGTTTTATTAATGTTTTTATTATTGGATCTATTATTTCTAGTATAGCATGAATAAAGAAAAAATACCCTATAATTATTAATCTTATTTCATTATCATAGAATAAATTTACACTTGTTAATAATCCTGATAATATGAACAATACTAATGTTAATGAACGTATTTTCCACATTCTATCGTTTTTATCGTGGTAATAATCTGCTTTTTTTAGTTTTATTAATGACATAAATGTTATCCATGTCATTAGTACTAATGCTGTTAATTTATAATTTTCATTCATATTAAAGATAATTGATTCTAACATTGCTACTAGTGATGCAAATGTTGTATACATTCCTTCTTTATCTTTACTTTCTTTTGTTAGTAAGTATTGTATTATGTTTACAATTGAATATAAACCAAATACTACTGGCATTATTATATTTAAATTAGATACATTAAATAATGGTAATACTAGCATTACTATAGATATAAATAATAGTACTAGACCTACTGTTACATCTACTTTTTGTTTCTTTTCCATATTAATTCTCCTCTAATATTAATTTACTTAATATTTTAGCTACTCCATCATTTGCAGATGATTCGGTTACTATATCTGCAACTTCTTTTAATTGATCATTAGCATTTTCTACTGCAATACCAGTCTTAACAACATCCATCATACAAATATCATCATATCCATTTCCAATTGCAATAGCTTCTTCTGGCTCGATATTAAAATAATCTAATAATTCTACAATACCTGTACTTTTTGCAACATTACCATAAGCTAAATCATGATAGTATTCTTTATTTTTAATTCTTGTTTGTTCTATTAATGCAATTGAAGAATGAACTACTTTTAATTTAGGAAACTTTTCTTTAAATAAGTTAGGTATTACTAACATACGATCATAGTTATCACTTAGTATAATCATTTGGTTAACTTGAGTTTCTTCCAGTAGTTTATCTATATCTTCAAAGTATTCTACTGGTTCACTATTATAGTTATAATCTAATTTATTTATATATCTATTTTTAATAGTATTAAGAATCAATGTAATATTTAAACTTTGACAGTAATTATAAATATCTTTTATTTCATTATTTGGAATTGGATTACTATATATTATTTTGTCTTCTTCGTAGTTATAAATTTCTGACCCATTTGAACTTATTATTATGTTACTTAAACCAGCTTCCTTTGATTTAGCAACTGCATATTGTGCACTTCTTCCTGTATTTACTACTATTTTAATTCCTTTATCTTTAATTTTTTTCATTACTTCTTTTGTATAATCTGATACTTTTCCATTAGATGGATTTAATGTATCATCTATATCTACGAATATAATTTTATATTTATTCACAGAATATCACTCCACGTCTACATATTTATTATTACATATTATGTAAATATATGTATATATTATGTGAATACTTTACGTAAAAAAAGAAAGATTAATTAATCTTTCTTTTTGCTTCTAATATTGTTACTATACCAAATGATAAAATACCTATTATTGATATTAATAATGATATATCTTTATATGGTGCTTTATATTCTATTTCAATATCGTGATGACCTTTTTCTATTTTAAATCCAATGTATGTTTCATCAACTTTTTCATATTCTACTTTGTTTCCGTCTACTTTGATATTGAATCCATTATCATAAGGCATTGTTAACATAAAGTATCCGTTTTCAGTAACATCAATATCACCAACAATATTGTCACCTTTTGTTTTTTCTTTATCAACATTTAAAGCATCAACATTCTTATTAACATTTTCAATAGTTGCATAATCTAAAACGTATGTTTTAAAGTTTCCGATATTAAATGTTCCTTCTTGAAATGTTATTGTTAATTTTGATTGTTCTTTGTCTGCTAATACGAAATCAAATACTTCGTTATCATTGTAATATTTCCATGATGAACATGTTAATTTATTCTTAACGTTATTAATTCTAATAATTAAATCACCTTGTGAACATGATTGTCCTTCAATCATATCGAATCTTATAAATAATATTTTATTTCTATATTCTTCAGGTAATTCGTAAGTTACTTTTATTTGATCATCAGTTTTAATAATATAATTACCATCTTCTTTTATATAGTTGGTATTGTGAAGTATTTCGTCCCAATCAAGTTCAATTTTTTTAACTGAAGATGCAAATTTATTATTTGATACTGTATCTGCTACAATAACATTTAATAATGCTTCTTGTCTTACTGGATTAGATAATTTATCAAAGTCTGAGTAACTCATTACGTTTGAAGTAGCAAATCCTAATGGTAATGTATTTTCGCTTTTATAAATATTCATTCCATCATTATCTGTTTCAATTAATTCATATCCTTGTAATGGTTTATTACGAGATATTATATATTTATTATTCATTAACATCAATGACATTATATTACTATTTGTAACAGTTAATGCTCTATTACGTGAAGGAATGTTATTATTTAATACGTCATAATAGAATTTATTATATTCTTGATTTGAAATAGATGAATATATTGTTGAATTATAATAATCAATATTTCCATATATCATATTTGTTGTTTCTGATACTTCAAAATTATTAGCTATTCTATAGAATGTTTTGTCTTCATCAGTAATTTTATTTACTAATGTTCCAACTTCACTTTCATTATTATCTGCATTAAATTTTAATACTAATGTATCGTCTTTACTTACACATAATCCTGAAATAAAACACATTATTATAAATGGTATTGTAATAATATATTTTTTATTGAATTTATTATATAGATATCCACATAATGCAATAACACCTATTTCAGTAATAATTATATTAGATCTATCATTGTGTAAGAATACTAATAATAAGAATACTATACATGATGGTACTAATACTTTATAATTTAATTTTTTATTTATAGCTGTATCAATAAGATCAGATATTAATATACAATATAATGGTAAGAATGGTATTAATGATTTTGAATCAATATACATTGTTCCATTTAGTATGTAATTAAATACTGGGAATACTATAAATAGTGATAATAATACTCCTAAATATATTCTTTCTTTTTTCTTATTAATAAAGTTTGCTAAAGCGAATAATGATAATGCTGTTAAACCTAATCCATATCCGTCATTCATTAAATATTCTGTATAAATATTAGGTTTTATTAAATCTAATATAGTTATTGTAATATTAGATTCTGCTCTGTTATAAAGTAATGTTGCAAATGTTGGAATTATAATTATAGATGCTGATATTACTCCTAATAGGATTGGTAAACAGAAATTAAATCCTGTTTTAATAAAATTTATAAATGTAACTTTTTTAACACTACTTAAGTATTTGTATACACCATATGCAACTAAGCACATGATTCCACCAATACTATAATAATAATTAGTCATTATCATTAAGAATACTGATAGTGATAATAACCATCCTTTATTTTTTTCTAGTTTTTTATCTACACCAAATAATCCTAAAATTACAAATGGTAAGTATGTTATAAACATTATATGTCTATGTGAATGTAACATTATTGGAGCTGATAATATAAAACTTATTGTTCCTATTAATGATGCTTCACTACTATAATTTTTATTTCTTATAAATATATATAATAATACTGCTGATATTTCTACAGCTATACATGTTGATACCATTATGTATAAGTCCATTGGTACTTTAGGTAATAGATAAGATATTAACATAATTGGACTTAAGAAACCATAATATGAAAAGTTATATATGTTTTGTCCACTACCTATGTTTGCAGCAAAGTCTGGTATTAATTCTTTAGTACTATAGAATAATGTTCTAAAATAATCTGCTATAGCTACATGTTGTGCATACCAATCTAATTGTGACCCGAATTTATACATTGTATTAGCTGTTAATAATACAACTAATAAGAATGATATTACGATAATCCATAAGTAAGCTATATCTCTTTTTTTAAAGTTCTTTATCATGATAGGTCACTTCCTTTCCATGAATCATAGTTTTCCCAATCTTCATAACCATACATATGATCAAACATAGTTTGAATGAATGATTGGCTTACATATAATCCTAATATATCTTTTTTATCTTTTAGATATTTATCTTGTATTGGTGACATTTCATTATAGAATTCACTAACTTTTTTCTTACTATGATATCTACCAAAATAATATAGTTTATCTGTATTATCTTTTTGTTCCATTAATGAAGTAACAATAGCATTAGTCATTTTATGATGAACGTGACCATATTCTCCTTGAGGATTATGAGTTACTATTGTATCCCATTCTTTTAATTCGATAATATCATTTAAATCTTTTGTAATATCATCATATACGGTATTCCAGTTATCTCTTTCACCATTTGTTTTATCTGGATAATTAAGCATTATGTATTTATCGTTTGTAGCATTCATAACGTTTTTAAATTCGTTAACTCTTACTTTATCTCCACCACATGTAATACATACTACTAAATAATTATCTTCTAGTAAGTGTGCTCCCCCCCATAACGTTTCATCATCTGGATGAGCTACTATCATTAATTTATTATAACCATCTAAATTTATTTTAGAAAAATCTTTATTTGCTTTATACGGAGCTAAAAAATGTATTAAAGTTGTAATAATTAATATTGTTAAAATTACTATAACAATTAGTATTGGTATAATATTTGATTTTATAAAATTAAATATATTATTAATAATTTTTTTCATAACAATTGCCTTTCTAGTTGACCTTTAAATCCAATATATATTTTAGTTCTTTAGTGTTAAAAAGTCAAACAAGTTAAAAAAATATACATTATCTTCAACTGATTAACCAATTTCATAATTTTTACTATCATAATCATAGTACATTGCTGCTTTTCTATATTGTTCAATTACTTATTATCTATATTTTTCTTTATCTTCTTCTTTTAGTTTTGACCAAATATCTAATGCTCTTGTTTTTTTAATACTCCCATCTTTCTTCATAAGGTGTTTTATCAAAAGCATCATATATTACTCTATTACCATTATAATTTTCTAGTGCTATTCTTTCGATAATAATTCTATCTATTTTTTCTTTCGATAATGAAGAAAACTCATATGCAGTTACTTTCTTGATATCAGTTGTTTTTATTTTTAATTCACCTTTTTGTTATGTTATAATTTAATTATAATAATAAGGGAATTTTACAAATGCATATAATTATGGTATAAGTATATAGCATTTAAAATTTAGTTGGGAGTGATATTATGAATACTGAAAATTTTATTGAATTAATCAACGAGAAGAAATTCGCTGAAATCAAAAAAAATCTAATTGATATGAATGAGTATGATATTGCCACCCTTCTACAAGAACTTGATAATGATGACATTATTAAAGTTTTTAGATTATTACCTAAAGAAATGGCTACTGATGTTTTTGTTAATTTAGAACAAGATATTCAACAAGAATTAATTAGTCGATTAAATAAAAAAGAAGCTGCTACTATCATTGAAGATATGTTTACAGATGATGCTGCGGACTTATTTGAAGAAATGCCTGCAATAATGGTTACTTCATTATTATCTAGTGTTGATAAAGAAACAAGAAATGATATTAATAAGTTATTAAGATATCCAGATAATAGTGCTGGTTCATTAATGGCAATCGAATATATTCATTTAAAAAAAGGTTTAACTATTCAAGAATCTTTAGATAGAATTAGAAAACAAAAAGAAGATTTCGTTTCTTATGATAGCTGTTTTGTTACAGATAACAGTCGTAAGTTATTAGGTTGGGTTTCTATTAAAAATTTATTGGTTAACGATCCTGATACTTTAATAGATGACATAATGGAAGATTGTGAACACTCTATTAATACATTAATGGATCAAGAAGATGTTGCTAAACTATTCCAAGATTATAATTATTCAACTCTACCTGTTGTTGATTCTGAAGATAGATTAGTTGGTATTATCACTGTTGATGATATCATTGATATTTTAGAAGAAGAAGCAACAGAAGATATGGAAAAGATGGCTGCCATCGTTCCTACTGAAAAATCTTATGATAAGACTACTGTATTTGAAACTTTTAAGGCTAGAATACCTTGGTTATTATTATTAATGATTAGTGCTACTTTTACTGGTGGAATTATTGCTGGATTTGAAGAACAATTATCAGCTTATACTATATTAACAGCATTTATTCCAATGTTAATGGATACTGGTGGTAATGCTGGTGGTCAAGCTAGCGTTTCTATTATTCGTGCCCTATCACTTAATGATATTGAATTTAAAGATATATTAAAAGTTATGTGGAAAGAATCAAGAGTTGCTATTTTATGTTCTATTACATTAGCAGTTTGTAATTTTGTTAAAATCCTATTAATTGATAGAACTTCTGTATTAGTTGCTGCTGTTGTTTGTTGTACTTTGGCTGTAACTGTATTAATTGCAAAATTAATTGGTTGTACATTACCTATGGTTGCTAAAAAGTTAGGTTTCGACCCTGCTGTAATGGCTAGTCCATTTATTACAACAATTGTTGATGCATGTAGTTTATTAGTTTATTTTAAAATTGCATCTATATTATTAGGATTATAAGAATATCTAATTTTATTAGATATTTTTTTATGTTATAATACATAATAAGGATGATAGATATGGAAGTTAAAGATTATGAAATTAGTTTAGAAAATTTAGATAATTACAATATCATTATTGATCAATTAGGTAATACTGAACCTATATCTATCAGTAATTTTATAAGTGCTTATGATATTTTATTTACTATTAAAGATAATTTATTTCAAATGGAAGCTTATACTAGATTAAATTATAAAATTCTTAATAGTAAAAGTAATAGTATTATTTTTAATAAAGTTAATAATGTAATTAATAGATATAATAATGTATTAGATCATACCAATCATTTATTAACTAAAAAATATAAGTTAAAAGATGTATTATCTGAAACTGATAATAAAGATATAGTTAATTATATTAAATCTATATATAGAATTAAAAAAGTTGTTCATGAAGATATGACTGAAATTATTAAATATAATGATAAGATTAAAAATAAGTTATTAGGTCATAAATATAATGAAAACGAATTAATAAATACAATAATTGAATATGTTAAAAATGAAGAGTTTTATGCTCATGAATGTAATTATAAGAGATATAAGGATTTAATTCTTTATAATGATAATGTTAGTTATAATACTATTGATATCTTAACTAATACTTGGTCTAATAATAAAAATGTTTTTAATAAGATTAATAATATATTAAGTAAAGATTATAAAAAAGTTGTTATGGATAAACAATTTAGTAAATATAATATTATTACTTCTTGTGAATCTAATTATACTAGTAGTTTATTAAATAAGTTGTTATATGTATTTGATAATTGTATTCAATATAATAAAGATGATGAAATAATAATAGCTAGAAATTTAATGCCAAAAATATTTGTTAATTATAATAATGATATTGATAGTTTATTAAGATTAACAGATTATATTAGTAAAGGTTTATATAAATATTCTTATGATATTAATAATAATGATTGTATTATTGGTTATTTAAATCAATTTATAATATTAGATAGTTTATTAGATAATGATAATCAAGATATTCATTTTAATGCATATATTGGTTTATTAAGTATTTTTTATAAATTTATAAATGATATAAGTATTCTTGATTATGTTGATGGTATTCATAATAATATAAATAATATTAATATAAATTATATTAAGAAAAATAAAAATTATAGTAATGATTTATTAATGATATTTAATAATTATAATGAATATAATGATGCAATTAATATATGTATTGCTTATAAATTATATAGAGATAATATTAGAGGTAATGATTTAATTAAACTATGTAAAAAAGATTATTTTGGATATGATTTAAATAATGATAATGTTATTAATGATATAGTTAATAATGTTATTGATAGTATATATAATGTAATAAAAAAATAGTAGAAATATGATGATATAACCTATTTAGTTGACACACATAAAAAAATAGATGTGGTAAAATAAGTCAACTGTAAGGGGTACATTATCTATCTACTATTTTTATTTTATTATAAAATATAATAATACCATAATACCTAATATAATTCGATACCATCCAAATACTTTAAAGTCATGTTTTCTAATATAGTTCATTAAGAATTTTATTACTACAATACTTACTATAAATGCTATTAAGCATCCTACTAGTAATACTACTATTTCTGTAGTACTAAATACTAATCCAACTTTAATAATGTATTTTAATAGTTTTAATAAAGATGCTCCTGCCATTACAGGAATAGCTAAGAAGAATGTAAATTCTGCTGCTACACTTCTTTCTAAGCCAATTAATAATCCACCTATAATTGTTGATCCACTTCTACTTGTTCCAGGTATTAATGATAATAATTGGAAGCATCCTACTCCAGCTGCTTGTTTATATGTTATTTTATTTAATTTTTTTGTAGTACCTTTTCCAATATGTTTTGATTCAATAACGATAAAGATAATACCATATACAATTAATGCTATAGATACTACTATTGAATTGTATAGATGTTCATCCATCCAATCATCAAATAATAATCCTAATATTGCTGCTGGTATACATGCTACTAAGATTTTACCCCATAGATTTAATGTATCTTTTGTATCTTCTTTTGTTTTACCAAATCCCCATGGGAATATTGTTTTAAAATATAATATTACTACTGCTAGGATTGCTCCTAATTGAATAACTACTTCAAATAAGCTATAGAATTCTTCACTTACTTTTAAGTTAATAAATTCATTTAATAAAATCATATGTCCTGTAGAAGAAATTGGTAACCATTCTGTTATACCTTCTACTATACCAAATAGTATTGCTTTAAATATTTCTAACATAATATCATCTCCTAGATAATTATATCATAGGTTATGATTTATTATTAATCTCTTTTTCCAATTCTTTATAATTAACTTTACCAATCATTGTTTTTGGTAATGATTCTCTAAATTCATATTCTTTTGGTAACATGTATTTAGCAAGTTTTCTTTCACAATGTTCTTTAATTTCATTTTTTAATTCATTAGTTAATTTGTAATCACTATTTAATACTATATATGCTTTTGGTACTTGTACTTTATATGGATGTGGTATTCCTATTACACCACAGCTTAACACTGCTTCATGTTCTATTATTACATCTTCTATATGTGATGGATAAACATTGTAACCAGATACAATTAACATTCTTTTTAATCTTTGAGAGAAGAATAATATTCCATCTTCATCTAAGTAGCCTAAATCACCTGTATGTACCCATATATCTCCATTTTCATCTTTTTCTAATGTATCATTTGTTTCTTTTTCATTGTCTAAGTATCCTAACATTACTGTTGGTCCACTTACTAATATCTCTCCTACTTCATTTGTTGGACATTCTTCTTTAGTATTTGGATCTACTATTTTTACTTGATTACTTGGAAATGGTATTCCTATACTACCTAATTTAGTTGCACCTAAAACTTGTGCTGCAATTGGTCCAGTTGTTTCTGTCATTCCGTATCCTTGAATAACTCCACTACGACAATTTCTTGCTCTAAAAAATTTATTTACTGCTTCATTTTTTGCTACAGTTAATGTATCTCCACCTGATATTACATATTTAACATAGCTTAGATCCATATTGTCCATATATTTATTTGTTAATAATGCTTCAAATAATGTTGGAACTCCTGCTACTACTGTTGGATGATATTGTGAGAATAATTTATCAAATCTCTTTGCATCAAATTGAGGAACTAGAATTGAAGATGCACCTAAACATAATGGAGCATGAATACATACTACTAAACCAAAACAATGGAATATAGGTAATACTGCTAACATTGAATCTCCTTTTCCTAATTTTGGAAATATAATATGTGCTTGTTCAGCTAATGAATTTATATTACCGTTTGTTAATACTATATTTTTTGGTACACCAGTAGTTCCTCCACTATGAAGAATTACTGCTGGATCTTCTTTTGTTCTTTTTACAACTTTTTTAGAATTGTATTTTTTTCCTTCAATCATAAAGTCATCCCAAAATTGATTGAATCCTCCTGATTTTGGTTTCTCTATTTTGAAATTTTTTGTTACATAATAACCAATTTTTAATAATGGTGGCATTGAGTCAGCTGCAGATACTGTAATTAATTTAAAGACATTTGTTTCATTTAGTATTTCTTTAATCTTTGTATAACTAACATCCATTGCTATCATTAATACACTATTTGTAGATTCTAATGAATATTTAATTTCTTCTGGTGCTGATAATGGGTGTATCATATTTGATATTGCACCTATTTTACTAACTGCATAAAATGATATAACTGCTTCTGGAGTATTTGCCATACATATAGTTACTACATCATTTTTTCTTATTCCTTTACTAAGTAATGCACTTGCACATATATCGATTTCTTCTAATAATTTTTTGTATGTCATTTTTTTATTAAAATAATTTATTGCTATTTCATTTGGATTTTCTTTTGCTTTATCTTTAATATATTCATATATTGATAAATCAGGTGTTTTAATTTTACTTTCACCTTTATTAAAATATTTTTCCCATTTATTCTTTTTAAATAGTTTTTTAAATAATTTCATATATACACCTCCGTAAGTTTTTAAACATTTGTTGAAAAACTTACAATATAATTATATAATCTACTTATTAAGGGTATCAATCAGCAGATATTATCTAGTTTGATACTTATTAAACACATTTAGCAAATACTGTTTAATAAACGAGGTGTTAATATGGATCGTAGAGTTAAATATACAAAAAAAATAATTAGAGATACTTTTTTAGATTTACTTCAAGAAAAGGAAATTAATAAAATTACAGTAAGTGAAATATGTAAAAATGCTGATATTAATAGAGCAACTTTTTATAGATATTATATTGATGTATATGATCTATTAGATAAAATTGAATTAGATTTTGTTGAACAATTAAAACAATTTGAATTAAAAGAAGATACTATAACTGTAAAAGCTTTTTCTAAAGAATACTTAACTGTATTTTTAGAAAATAAAGAATTAGTAAAAATATTATTTAGTACTAAAAACAATGTATTCTTTTTAAATGAGTTTTTAGAATTAGTCTATTCTACTTGTAAGAAAGTTTGGAATAAGGAAATGCCTGATTTATCTGAAGAAGAAATAGAAACTGCAGCTGTATTTATTTTTAATGGTGCTTTAGGTGTTATTAATTACTGGGTTATTAATGATTTTAATGATAGTGTTGAACATATATCAGATACTATTGGTAAATTAAGTTATTATGGTTTAAGAAGTTATATTTATCATAAATAAAAAATAGGTTTTCACCTATTTTTTTATTTCGTTTATATCATGATCTTTTACATAATCTAAAGTTAAACTAAAATCTTCATCGTCATCATATAATGGTTTATCATATCCATACCATATATCAAATGGATTTTTAGCTGTTTTTAACAATTCTTTTGTTTTATCAAAATTCATAACAATATTACCTTCTTGATCATCTAAAGTTCTATGTTGTCCATTATCTTGATATCTTTTTGATTGTAAATCAGCTTCTAATTTATCACAATGATATGCATATTTTGCTTCCTCTGTTATTCCTTCATCAAATTCAATAAATAAATCTACTAATTCTTTACTATCAATTAATCCTTTAGTTATTTCCTTTACTGCTTTTAATTCTATTACTTTCTTCTCTTCTTTTGATACTCCTTGGAATTGTGTAATATCACCAATAATTACTTCTCCAAGTTCATGAATAATTAACATTTTTAATACTTTATCTAAGTCTATATTTCTATTATTCTTTTTAGATATAGCAAGTATACAAGTTCCAAAAACATGTTCTGCTACACTTTCTCTTCTTTCAGCATTAATATTCCAATGACTATTATCCCAACCTGTACGAATTATATTTTTTAATTCTGTTGCTAAATAATAAAATCTTAATGATTCTTTTATATTTTCCATTAAAACATCCTTCTTCTGTCAGTTATTTTTTTATTAAATCTAACAACATCTGGTTCAAAGTCTTGTTTAAAATCAGTAATATATCCTGATGGTGTTACATCTTTTTCTATACTTTTTATGTAATCCATCATTTCTTTAGAAACTTGTAATCCTTTTAGTTTATCTGACATTTTATAATAATAATTAAATGACATATCTGTATCATATATAGCTGATAACATTAATTGTGTAAAATGTAGTTTTTCTCTTAATTCATATTTAGATATATCTTCTGTATTAATACCTTCTATTTTTAATGAATCTGGATCTATAAATTTTATTTCATCAGTAAATTTATGTACTAAAATATTTTCCCCATGAATGTCATCGTATGCCATACCATATTCTTTTATTCTTTTTAAAATAGCTGCTACTCTTTTAAAATATTCTTTTTTTGTTTGTAATGATTCTAAATTTAATGCTGTAGCAAATGAATAGTGTTTATCTAAATATTCCATAGTATAACCCATTCTTTTTCTATCATATTCTTGGCATCTTACTAAATCTATTGGTTTAACTAGTTCATAAAATAATAAATCTCTTGATAGAAAGTTCATTAATTCTATAAAATCTTTATATTCTTGTTCGTAGTCTGGTTCATCATATACTTTTACTAATTTATATAATTTATTGTTTACTAAATATATTCTTGTAGCTATTTCTTCTTGAGTAAGTAGAAATTGTTTATTAGTATTTATCGTTTCCATATTATCCCTCACTTAGTGAGTGTTATTATAATTATTTATAAATTAAATGTCAAAAAAAAGAAGATTATTAATCTTCATTCATATCTAATACTTCTGTAACAATTTTATTTGCTGAATGTAATGCTTCTAAACTATTCTTTCTTAATAATTGTTCATTTAAATCTGTATAGTCTTGAAGTATATGATTATTTAACATTTCAACTATGTTATTCATTTTATCATTTAATTCTTTATATGTTGAATCAAATGTATCTAATATTAGGTTGGTATCTATTCCTGATGCTGTAAAGCATTCACTACTAAGTTCTAGTACTTTTCTAACTTGTTTTTTATATGTATCATAAATTTGATTACTTTTTTCTTTTATTTCAGTTGATACTTTATTTAATTCATCTTGATTTACTTTTATTACTTTTGTCATAAATACACCACCTTATATTGTATCTATATAATTTTTAACTTGTTCTTGTCCTTCAATAATTATATTTTTTGCTTGTTCATATGTTTGTGATAATAACTCTAATGCTTTAAATGAATTTTCCATTTTTTCATTCATATCAGTTAATTTTTGAATATATGCTTCGCTATCAGTTCCTGACCAGTATTCTTGTATAGATGGAATTGATACGTTGTATATAGTATTCCAATCGTTTCTCATTAATTCTACTGAGTTATTTAATACATTTATATAATTTTCTATTTCTTCATAAGATATTTTTAATTCTGGATTTGTTGAATTACTTGCAACAGGTTTTATTTCTGAAACTGGAAATAATTGTTCAACTTCTTCTGGCATAGTTAATGTTTCAATATTATCTCTTATAGTATTCATACTATTTATTATTTTTGAATTCATTTTTTATACCTCCTTATTTTTTTAATAAGTCATACATTCTATTTTTAAAATTTTCATTAAATACTTTTTTTATTGATGATTGTACTTCTGAATATTCAGGAATGATTTTTTCTTCTAATACATATGCTAAGTTTTCTATTCTTTTATCAAATTCTGTTATTAATTCTGTTATCTCTTTTATTTCTTCTGATTGATCTATTTCTAGTTTGTCATAAACTTTGTAGTTCTTTTTTACTATTTGAAGAAATTTGTCATATATTAATGTATCAATTTCTTCTTTTGTATTAGTTATATCTGAACTAATTTGTTTTAATTCTGCTGTCTTGATTTTTAATTCCATTTTCTTTATCCATCTTTTCTAATTCTAATTGTTTTATATATTGTTTGTAATATTCTATTGTTTGATCAATCTTTCTAACTAATTTATCTACATATTCGTCTGCATCATTTAACTTTGTTTGGAAAGCTTCACTATCTGCTCCACGCCAATATTCATTTATGTTTTCTGTTTTTTTGTTAATTAGATCTTTCCAATTATCTTCTACATCTTCTTTGCAGCTAACTAGTTTTTTGATTATTTCTTCATATGTGTTTTCATCTAAATAATTCATATCTATCATCCTATCAATTTAAGTTTATCATATTTCTTTTTCTTTTTAAATTAAACTACATTTTCTTTACAAAAAAAATAAGAAGATAACTTCTTATTTTATTAATGAATCTCCATCAATTTCTACTGGAATTGGTAATTTTAATAAACTTAACATTGTAGGTGCTATATCAGCTAGTTTACCTTCGCTTTTAAGTTCAATACCTTTTCTAGTAACAATGAATGGTACTTTATTTGTTGTATGTGTTGTACATGGTGTTCCATCTTCATTTATCATTACATCACAATTTCCATGATCTGCTGTAATAATTAATGTACCATTTTTTTCTTCAATTTTTTCATATAGTCTTCCAATACATTTATCTACAAACTCTACTGCAGTAACTGCTGCTTCGTAAACTCCTGTATGACCTACCATATCACCATTAGCATAGTTTAATATAACAATATCTAAATAATCTTTATCTAACTCTGCTAATAATTTATCTGTAACTTGTTCAGCTGACATTTCTGGTTTTAAATCATATGTTGCAACTTTTGGTGAGTTAACTAAGATTCTAGATGAATTTGATAAATCTAGTTCTTCCCCTCCATCAAAGAAATATGTTACATGTGCATATTTTTCTGTTTCAGCAATACGTAATTGTTTTAATCCTAATGAGTCAATATAAGCACCAAATGTATTGTCTAGTTCTTGATGACTAAATGCTGTAATACCTTTAACTGTATCTGTTATTGGCATCATTGATACTAATTTAATATTATTTAATTTTACTGTATCCATTTCTACTTCATCAGGATTAGTTATAGCTGTAAACATTTCTCTTAATCTATCAGGACGATAGTTAAATACTATTATTCCATCATTATCAGATAATTTTCCATCTGCTAGTACTGAAGGTTTTATGAATTCGTCTGTAATATCTTTTCCATATTGGTCATCAAATAATTCTTCTGGTGTATTATAGTTTTCACCAATACCACTAATTATTGCATCGTAAGCAACTTTTAATCTGTCATAGTTATTATCTCTATCCATTGCATAATATCTACCAGATATAGTAGTTATTGTTCCTATGTTTTGTTCATTTATTTTATCTTCTAATTGTTTTACAAATCCTTTTCCACTATGTGTGTCAGTATCTCTACCATCAGTAAATAAATGGAAGTATACTTTATTTACTCCTTCTTTTTTACACATATCTACTAATGCTAGTAAATGATTAATGTGTGAGTGAATTCCACCATCACTTATTAATCCCATTATATGTAATTTTGAATTATTATTTTGACAATGTTGAATTACTTTTAAAATATTTTCATTTTTATAAAAGGCTTCTGTTTCAATAGCGTGATTTATTAATTCTAATGGTTGATATACTATTCTTCCTGCACCTATATTCATATGACCAACTTCTGAGTTTCCCATTTGTCCTTTTGGTAAACCTACAAGTTGTCCTGATGCTTCTAATATTGTATTTGGATATTCATTTATTAATTTATCATAATTTGGTTTATTAGCATTTTTAAATGCGTTACCGTTTGTTTCTTCTCTTAGTCCGCATCCATCTAATATACATAATACTAAAGGTTGTTTCATGTTATCTCCTCTTTTCCATAATATATTTTAACATAAATAAAAATAAAAAGAATTAGATTTCGTCTAATTCTTTCTTTATTTCTTCTTTTCTAATTCCTTGACCAATAAATACAAGTTTAATCATACGATCTCCGTATTCTTCGTCCCATTCTTTTGCTATATCTGGATTAGCTGCTAATACTTGTTGTTGGAATTTTTTATCTTCAGCTGCTAGCCATAAACCAGCTTCACTTAATTCTTTTAATGTACCAGCTTGTTCAAACATATATGACATTTTATTATCATCTTTAAAGTATGTGATACCTTTAACTCTTATTATTTTTTTAGGCCATGGTTTTTCTATGTATTCATAGAATTTTTTTCTATCCATTGGTTCTCTTCTCATATATGTAAATGTTGTAATTCCATATTCATTTACATCATGATCATGATGGTGATGTCCGCAATGACATTCTTCACCATCTTCGTGATGATGTCCACAATGACATTCATGTTCTTCATCTTCATCATGGTGGCAATGTCCACAACATTCATGTTCTTCATCGTCGTTATGGTGATGGCAATGATGTTCATGTTCTTCATGTTCTTTTTCTTCTTCTTCAATTTTTTCCATTTCAGCATACCATCCTGCTGATGTTACTGCATCTTCAAAATCAAATGCTTTAATTTCTAAAATATCTTTTAAATCTACTTTAGCATAATTTGTTTCAATTATTTCTGCTTTTGGTTGTAATGCTTTGATTACATTTTTAACTGTAGTTAATTCTTCTTTATTAACTTCATCAACTTTGTTTAAAACAATTTTATTACAGAATTCTATTTGATTTACAATTAAATTTGTAATATCTTGTTCTTCTATATGATCATTTAATAATTCACTTCCATGTGCATATTCATCTGATAATCTTTTTGCATCTACTACTGTTATTACAGAATCTAAATAACACATTTTTGGCATTTTATATTGTTCATATGCTTGTTCCATAGCTAAGATTGTTTGAGCAATAGGTACTGGTGCACTTACACCACTTGCTTCAATTAAGATATAGTCAAATTTTTTAGTATCTAAGATTTGTCCGATTTGTTCTAATAAATCTTGTCTTAATGTACAGCATACACATCCATTTTGAAGTGTTAATAATGAGTCATCTTGACTATTAACTACTCCACCTTTTTGAATCTTTTCTTCATCTATATTTACATCACCGATATCATTAACGATAACAGCAATTTTATAACCTTCTTGATTATTTAATATATGGTTTAATAATGTAGTTTTTCCACTACCAAGATATCCTGTTAGTATAGTTATTGGAGTACTTTTCATGTAATCATCTCTTTCCTTTATGTATTATATTATCTTTTTTTATTTTTAACAATAGAAAAAGGACTTATGCCCTTTTTCTGTTATTCGTATTTAAATATGTTTTTAATAGTTCTGATACTAATATATCTATTGAACCATTATTCTTTATTAAATCATAATTATTATTAACATCATCCATTAGGAACCCTAATTCATTTTGTTTAATACAACCTAAGATTATTTTTATTAAATCTTGTGGTATTTCTTTTGCAATTTTTCCTCTACCTATATTATTCTTATCTCCTGAAGTGAAGAATACAGGATCTCCATTTTCTACATAAGTTGTAATTGCCTTTTTAACTTGTTCTATATCATATTTAACGTAAGTTCTAACTACACCTGTTCTTAATATTTCTATTTTCTTTGTCATTAATCTACAGAATGAATCTTCAACTAATTCTTCATTATCTTTACGACCAAAATCAGATTGTAGGAATTTTATTACTTGTTTTGTATTGTAATCAGTAAGTAGTGATTCAATATCTTTATCTTCACTAAATGTTTCATTATTTAAACATAATGTAATTATTTTTATTGTTTTACTAGCTCCATTTTTTAGTAATAAGTATTCAAATGTTTTATAGTAATCATCTCTTACTTTTTCAAATCTTGATGATTCTTTAGCTATTACTTCTCTATATTTAATTTGCATTGTATTATTACTGTTTCTAACTTTTACTTTTTCATCATATTGAGCTTTCTTTTCTTCATCAGATAATATTACATCTTCAAAGTTTTTAAACATAGAACATAAATCTTCAAATGTCATTGTATCTTTTACATTATCTAATAACTCTATATTTTTATGATTCAATGTATTTTTTAATAATTTAAATTCTAATGAATTTTTTAGCATTTCTGAATTAACATTTATTGGTAAATCAAATAATTCATAATAATTAACAAATGTTGAATCTTCATAATATTTTTGGTATTTGTTAATTATTTTATTCATTCTATTAATAGTTATTTCGTTATTATCTTCTTCCACTATTGAAACAACTTCTTTTGTATTATAGAATTTTTCATATTTATTTCTTTCTTCTTCATCATGAAGAATTAAATTAAAATCATTAAATTTTTCATATAATTCCATAAATGGTTCTTTATAATATTTAGGTATATATTTAATACATTCTTCATCAAATGTTTTTAATAATTCTGCATAATCTTTTGATGCTAATATTAAATCATTTGATTTATTTATATCTAAACCAAATATATCAAAATATGTTAATTCTTTTTTATTATCATTAATTAATCTGGTTGTACACTTCATTAATACTGACATTACTTCATCAATATTTATTTTCTTTTCTTCTTTTTCTTTTAATTCTAAATCATATCTATTTTTTGATTCTTGTGAAACGAAGTATTCATCTTTACATTTTTTATATAAATATTTTAAATCATTATAAGCAATATTTTGTTCTGTTACATTACCATATACTTCCTGATAATAATTGTATTTTATATTTAATAATTTTTCTATTTCTAGGTATTTATCATTTTCTAGTAATTCATCTAAAGTTAATAGATTACTTATATTAAATACTTCATAAACATTTCTTATTTTGTTTTTGGGAAGATTCATATAATTATTAATTAAATTGTTTAGTTTTTCTAAATCTTCACTTAATTCTTCAATTGTTTTTTTATGTAATACTTCTCTATTATATTCATTAATTTCTGTATCCAATTTATGCATTGCTTCATAATAGAATTTATGTTTTTGTTCTTGTGTTATAAATTTTCTTTCAACATCTTTTTTATGATCTTTTATGGACTGTTTTTTATTAGCTATGTAAACTGAATATGGTATTGTTGGTTTTGCATCTAATGATGTAACTAAGTTTTCTGTTATATATTTATATACGTATTGGTATTTTTCTGGCATAGTTAATACTAGATCTGGATGAAACAATGCTTTTAAATGTTTTATTTTGTTTTTTATTATTTCATTATCTTTAGCTGTGTCTATTTCAAACAATTCAAAAACATCTGCATATTCTCCAAATGCATAATAGTTACCGTTTATGTATTTTTTTATTATACGAATAGCTTCATCTTTTCTATCATTTGCCATAACAATACCCTTCCTATTATTAAATATTATACTATAATTGTATCAAAAAAAAAAGTCATATTAGGCTTTCTTTTTTTCTTCCATATGACTATTTTTTTCTTCTTTAATAGTTCTATTTGTATCTTTTAAATTAAGCAATAATAGACTTTCTATTTCTTTATATAGTCTTTCATTAGCAACTGCTAAATCTTCATCTTTATCTACTTTAAATGGTTCACCAAATCTTATCATTAGGTTTTTACTTCTAAATTTGTAATCTCCAGATATTGCATATGGAACTATTGTAGCTCCTGATTTTTGTGCCATAGATACAGTACCAAATTTAAAATCTAATAGTAATTTTTCTTTTGTTTTTATTCTTGTACCTTCTGGAAATAATCCAATTGCACCATTATCATTTAATACTTCTAATGCTTGACTTTTTGCTATACCATCATGTGCTTCTCTATCTACTGATATACAACCTACTGCTTTAAAGAACCATGCCATTTTACCGTCAAAGTATTCTTTTTTTGCCATGTAATGAATTATTCTCTTTGTAGAAATAATAACTGAGCATTGATCCATTATATGCTTATGGTTTCCAACTATTAATGTACTACCATCTTTAGGTATTACTTCAGCATTTATTATTTTAGGGTTGTAATATAGTTTAAATATTGGTCCTAAAATAGGTTTAAAAATTTTATATCCCCATGAGTTTAATTTTTTATTTGCCATATTTTTCTTCAGCTCTCTTTTCAATATTTTCTTGTTGAAGTTTACGGAAATCTACTTTACCTAACATTGTTTTTGGTAATGATTTACGGAATTCAAATTCTTTTGGAATTGAATAAGCTGCTAAGTTCTTTTTACATAATTCTATTAATTCTTCTCTTAATTCTGGAGTATCTTTATATCCTTTTTCTAATGCAATATATGCTTTAGCAACTTCTACTTTATAAGGATGTGGTATTCCAATGACACTACTATCTACTACTGCTGGATGTTGTTCTAATACTTCTTCTATTTGAGAAGGATAAACGTTATATCCTGAAGTTACGATCATTCTTTTTAATCTTTGTTTATAGTATACATATCCATCTTCATCCATACATCCGATATCGCCACTGTGTAACCATACGTTGCCATCTTTATGAATACGTAATGCTTCATTTGTTTCTTTTTCATTATTATAGTAACCTAACATTACTGTTGGTCCGCAAATACAAATTTCACCATCTTCTCCTGGTTTTACTTCATCACCAGTAACTACATCAACTATTTGAACATAAGTACCAGGCCATGGAATACCAACTGATCCAGGACGTGATGCAGATTTCAAATCGAATGTTATAGCAGCAACTGCTTCTGTCATACCAAATCCTTGTGTTAAATTTGTTTTTGCACCATGATCATGTAAGAAATTATTTATATTTTGAACACGTGTTTTACTTAATGTATCTCCACCAGCAATTACATATTTTAATTGTGATAAACTGACATCTTTCATTCTTTCATTAGTAGTTAGTGCTTCAAATAATGTTGGAACTCCAACTATAACTGTTGGTTTATGTTTTGTTAATAATTTATCAAATTCACTTGCTTTAAATGTTGGAATTAATACTACTTTTGCTCCACATGCAAATGCATCTGTAATACTTACTGATAAACCAAATCCATGGAATATTGGCATTATTGCTAATATAATATCTTTTTTATCTAAGTCCGGTAATGCTAGTTTTGATTGAATTGTTGCAGCAACAAAATTACCATTTGATAATACTATTCCTTTTGGTTTTCCACTTGTTCCACCACTATGTAATATTATTGCTGGTGTATCTTTTTTTACATTAGCTTCGTATTTACCAGTATCATATTTTTCACCATGTTTATAGAAATCTTTCCAGTATACAAAGCTTTCTGAACTTTTTGGTTTTTCTACTTTATATCCTTGAGTAACTTCATATCCTATTTTCATAAATGGATTCATAGAGTCTTTTGCAGAAATAATTATTGTTTTATATACTTCAGTTTCTGATAGTATATTTTTAATTTTTTCATATGTTATATCTAATGCAACAAGACATACAGTTGAATATCTTTGTAATGCTTCTTTTATTTCATTTTCAGCAGATAATGGATGTATTACATTTGCTACTGCACCTATTTTATTTAAAGCATATATACAGTATAAAGCTTCTGGTGTATTAGCTGATAAAATAGTTACAACGTCACCTTTTCTTATTCCTTGACTTTGAAAAGCTGCTGCTGTAATATCAATTTTTTTAAATAGTTCATCATATTTTATTTTTGTTCCAAAATATTCAATAGCGTCTTTATTTTTATATCTTAATGATCTTTCTTTTAAATATTCATATAAAGATTGATTTGGAACATCAATTACCATATGTCTTTTATTATAGAATTTTTTCCATCTTGCCTTCGGTTTTTGTTTAAATCCTATAAAACTAAAAAACTTCATATCTAGTATTCCCATACTATCTCCTCTTTTCAAGTTCTGTTTTTATTTTTTTCATTAATTTTTCATTTTCGTTATCAAGTATTTCATCTTCTATACTTATTGGTTTAAAGAATTCGATTGTAATTCCTTTTTTAAACATCTTGTATTCTCCTGTTATAACAAATGGTACTACTTTTGAATTTGTTTCTTTTGCCATTTTTACACATCCTATTTTAAATGGCATTATTGTATCTTCTGTTCTATTAATCGTACCTTCTGGAAATATACCAATTGTTTTATCTTTATTTAATGATTCTATTGCTTTATTTAAAGCTCCTTTATCATGTATTGATCTATTAACAGGTATTATACCCATACCAGCAAATATTGGCTTTTTTATTCCTTTATATAGCGAGTCTTTTGCTAGGAAATGTATAATTCTTTTTGTAGAACTAATTAATAATATACAATCTAAATTATTTGTATGATTTCCAGCAATTACTACTCTGCCTTTTTTAGGAATATTTTCTTTTCCTATAATTGTTGGTTGATATACTATTTTAAATAAAAATGTAATAATAGGTCTTACTATTATATATAATAATGGTTCTTTCATAGTATCACCTATATCTATTTTACCATATATTTAGTATATTTTTGCAATAACATATTGTCTTATTTTGTATAAAAAATAAGAAAGTAATATTACTTTCTTATTAATGAATATCTTGCATCTATAGTTTTGTTATAACCTATAGCATTTTTATCATCTTTCAATACTAATATATACCACCATACTGTATTATCTTTTAATTCTCTTTTTGTAACATCTCTATTATTTTTTAATACTTTGGTTGGGTATAGTTGAATTGAATATATGTTATTTTTATCAATGTTTTCTCCAAACATAATAGGTATTTCTTCTTCTGTATATCCCATTTCATTTATAGCTTCTTGTCCTCTTAAATATGTATATGTACCTGTGTAATAGTTATTATCTAATTCATTATAGTTATCAAACCAATAAAATGTACTATCTTCATTAAAAGTAAATAAACTATCATTAGTTGTCTTATAACTACCTGTTATAAACATTTCTTTTGATGTATCTATTTCTACTGTACTGCTAATTGGTTTATCTTTAACTTCATTTACAATATTAATTATTAGAATTATACTTGCCATTAAAAGTATAAATGATACTATCATGAATATTGTATTTTGTATTTTATTAGAACTTTCTGCACTAATTGTTTCAGTATTACCTTTTACTTTTAGTGGAATGTTTTTATATTCTTTATCTATTACATAATCTACTATTATTTCTTCTGTTTCTTTAGTATTTGTTTTTTCTTCTATAGGTTCTTCTATTTTTTTTACTTCTAAATTATTATCTATATCTTTATAAATATTTTCTAATATATTATCATCTTTTAATTTAGGAAGATCCATATCTAATGTTTCTATTTCATCTTGTTCTTTCATATGTATCCTCCTTTATTCTTTAATTATTATATCATAATAATTGTTATTTTTTTATGTAATCAATTACATCATCTACTATTTCTTTTGGTGTAGATGCTCCACTTATTATTCCTATTTTATTTTCTTTTATTACTATATCTTTTAAGTCTTCTTTAGTTTCTATCTTTATAGTATTATTACAATTTAATTTTGCAATGTCATATAGTTTATTTGTGTTACTACTATTTTTTCCACCAATTATTATCATCATATCGACATTTTTAGATATTTCTTTTACTTCATTTTGTTTTAATTCTGTAGATGCACATATTGTATTATTTACTACTAATTCACCAATAACGTTTTCTTTTAAATATTCAATTATTTCATTTGCAATTATAGTGTTATATGTTGTTTGAAATATTACCATACTTTTATTTAGTTCACTGTTATTATAAGTAGTAATTGCTTCATCTATTCTATCCATACCTGTAATTAAACTGTAATTATCACCACAATAACTTATATTACCAATTGTTTCTGGATGATCATTTATTCCTACTACAAAAATATAATAATTATTATCTCTATATGATTTACATATTTCATGTATTTTATTAACAAATGGACATGTATAATCTATTATTTCGATATTTCTTTTTGATGCTTCTCTATATATAGATTCTTCTACACCATGAGCTCTTATTATAACTATACTATTATCTTCTGCTTCATCTAATGTTTCAATTATTTCTATATTATTATTTTTAACTTTTTCAACTACTTGTTTGTTATGTACTAATTCTCCTAAGCAGTATACTTTTTTATCGCTTTTTGTAGATAATGCACCATCAACCGCTCTTTTTACTCCGTAACAAAAACCATTATATTTACCTGTTATTATTTCCATAATATCACCTAATTAAAGTATAACAAAAAAAAGGAGATTATTCTCCTTTTTTAACACTTTGTACATAGTTATAACTATCTTTGCACATTTCATCGATTTCTTTTTCAGCTTTCCATCCTAATTCATTTAATGCTTTAGATGGATCTGCATAACATGCAGCAATATCTCCAGCTCTTCTTGGTGCTATTTCATATTTAACTTCAATACCATTTACACGTTCGAATGTTTTAACGATATCTAATACTGAATATCCATGACCAGTACCTAAGTTATAAATATTTACACCAGGTCCTTTAACTGTTTTTTCAATAGCTTTAATATGTCCTTTAGCTAAATCTACTACATGAATATAATCTCTTACTCCAGTACCATCTTCTGTATCATAGTCATTACCAAATACATTTAGTTTTGGAAGTTCTCCAGTAGCAACTTTAATGATATATGGCATTAAGTTATTTGGAATACCATTTGGATTTTCTCCAATTAATCCTGATTCATGTGCACCAATTGGATTGAAATATCTTAAGATTGTAATACTCCATGAATTATCTGCAATATATAAATCTTTTAAGATTCTTTCAATCATTAATTTTGTTGTACCATATGGATTTGTTGTTCCACCAACTTTGCAATCTTCTGTTAATGGTAATCTTTCTGGATCTCCATATACTGTTGCACTAGATGAGAATACAATATTTTTACAATTGTTTTCTGCCATAACACTTAATAATACTAATGTAGAATTTAAGTTGTTATCATAATATAAAATTGGTTTTTGTACTGATTCACCTACAGCTTTTAATCCTGCAAAGTGAATAACACCATCTATTTTATTTTCTTTAAATATTTTATTTAATAGTTCTTTATCTTGAACGTCTCCTTGATAGAATTTAACATCCTTACCTGTTATTGTTTTAATGCTATCAAGCACTTCTATTTTTGAATTCACTAAGTTATCAATAATTACTACTTCATAATTATTATCTAGTAATTCACATACTGTGTGGCTACCAATATATCCTGTACCACCTGTTACT
Organism: Bacilli bacterium; assembly: GCA_016296185.1. Classification (GTDB taxonomy): domain Bacteria; phylum Bacillota_I; class Bacilli_A; order RF39; family UBA660; genus Coprovivens. The sequence continues at coordinate 60,525 of JAEDJT010000001.1, read as the reverse complement.
AATATTTTCATATTAATCCCTCCTAAATATATTATACCACATTAAAAGAAGACTTTTGTCTTCTTTTAATTTACTGAATTAATTTTCTTCAAGATATAATTCTTTAATTTAACGTAATCAGTTGTTCCTATTGAACTACTCTTTGTTAAATCACCAGCTAACATTTCAATTCTATTAAACTCTATCTTCTTTAAAATATAGTTTTTCATCTTAACGTAGTCTGCTGTTGTTATATCTCCATCACTGTTTAAGTCTCCTCTTACAATGATTGTTAATTCATCTAACACTTCATCTTCAAATTCTAATGTAACAATGAAACTTGTTCCTATATATGATGTATCATCTATTTCTTTTCGTTCATAATCATATACATGAATCATTGTTTCTTCATTATCTAGATTTGAAATAAATGATTTTAATACTGTTTTAGGCTCTAACCCGATAATATATTCGTAATCTTTATCACTTTCTCTATCAATTGTATAAACAGATGAACTTATTTTCTTACTCATTACTATTACATTAACTGTATCGTAAATTGTATTATCATGTTTACTAACAACTTGAATTGTAGTTGAACCATATCCAACAGCTTTTATTTTACCTGTTTCATCAACTGTTGCAATAGTAGTTCCATTACTCTTCCATTCTACTTCTGGATAAGTAGTATCTTCTGGATTAATTTTGTAACTTAAATTATATGTATCATCTATATCTAAGAATATTTTCTTTTCACTTGCTTCGATACTTATTAAGTCTTTCTTACGATTAATTATAATTGTAATGTTTCTTTCAGTAATTCCATCTTCTGCTACAACTTTAACATGATATTCATTTTTGCCATAAGCAAGAACCATAATATCATCTGTTGTTATAGTTGCAGATTCATCTTCTGGAGATGCAATAAAGTTTATTACATTTACAGTATCTTCTACTTCCATTCTATATTCTAGTACATTATTAGAATATTCTGGTGTTATTGTTCCTGTACTTGGTACAAGGTCATTTAAATTCGTATTTGTAGAAGCACCACGTATTACATTTATTGTATATGTATTTACTTCTCCACTTTGACTTGTTACTGTTATTGCTCTTGTTGTTTCACCTAAACTTACTTCATATGTACCTAATCCGTTTACAATTGAGTTTTCTGATGCTGTTCCACTAAATGTCACTTGTGTAGTTTTATCAGGTACTCTTAATGTATATGCATTTATTTCTTTATCAAATACTGGATCTAATGTACCTACATCTGATTCTAGTGTTAATAAATAGTTTTCTGAACTAGCTGTACGTTTAATTAATATTTGATATGTTCTTATTACACCACTAGTAGATTCTACTGTTACATAAGTAATATTATTACCTACTTTTAATGATTTATAACCTGTACCTGATAATGTTGATGATGGATCTTCAGCAGTTGCTTTAATCTTAACTTTATCAACATCTTCTGGTACTGTTACTTCATAATACATGTTTGTTTTATTAAATACTGGATTTAACGTATATCCTTCAACACTTAATGATTTTAAGTAATTAGATGCAATAGTTTGTCTTACAACTGCAAGTTCATAATCTGTACTTGTCCCGTCAGTTGCTGTTACTACTATATGTACTTTATTTGTTCCAACTTTAAAGTTTTCATTACCGGTTACAGTAACTGTTGCTTTTTCATCTTCTGGAGCATAAGTCATATTTAAACTTCTAACTTCATTAGGAACTAATATGGTATAGTTAGTAATTAACTTATGGAAACCAGGATATAACTCACCATCTTTTACTATTAATTGTTTTAAATAAGATGATGCAGGTATATCTCTATGAATATTAACTTTATAAGTAGTTTTATTACCATCTTCTGCAGTTACTACTAAATCTACTATGAAGTCTTCATATACATCATAAGTTCCGTTACCGGTAATTGTAGCACTAGAATCATTTACAATACCAGTAATTGTTATACTGTCTAATTCTTCAGGAACATTAACTGTATATTCATGAGTACTAGGATTAAATACAGGATCTAATGATTCATCACTTAATAAGATATCTTTTAATGTTGAATCAGTACTTAAAGCTTTATTTACAATAATTGTATAATCTCTTGTATCTCCTGATTCTGCAGTAACTCTAACTGTAATAATATTTTTACCACCAACTAATTTAGCTATTCCATCTCCATCAATTGTAGATGTTTTTGCTTCTGGTATAGCATTAATCATTATTGAATTAATATTACTTGGAACGTTTATTACATATGGTCCTTGATTAGTTTTTATAAAGCTATTAGTAAAGTCATAACCAGTTACATTTAAATTACTTAAATAATTATTTTTACTTACTGATTTTGTAACTTTAATTGTATAAGTTTTTGTAGTTATCTTATCTGGTGCTGTTACTATTGCTTTAACCAAGTTATCACCTGATACTAAATTTTTATTTCCAGTTATTTTAACAGTTGAACTACTATCTGTAGGATTAGCTATAATATCTAAGTTATCAACTTCTGAACCTATTTCCATTTCGTAGTTTTCAGTTAATTTGCTGAATATTGGAATGTAATCATGACCACTTACAACTAAACTTTGTAATGTTGCATCATTTGGTTCTGTTCTATAAACAATTAAGTCATATTCATTCATTAAACCATCTTGTGATCTTACTTTTATTGGTATTACATTTCTACCAACATTTAATTTAATATTTCCATCACCAGTTACTATTGCTCTTTCATTTTCTGGTATCGCTTCAATATTTAATTCGTTAACTGAATTAGATACTGTTACAGCATAGTTATTAATATCAGGAGCAAAGTCTGGTGTTAATGTACCACTATCAATTGTTAAACTAGATAATCTATTTGAGAAATATTCATCAGGTTGTAACATAACATTAAACTTATAATCTCTTGTTGTTCCGTCTTCTGCTGTTACTCTAATAACTACTACATTTGGATTTTTATCTTTACTAAATGATTCATTACCTACTACTTTTGCAGTTGCTGTTTTGCTTTCTAATACGTAATTTAAATCTTCTATTGACTTAGTACTTTCTCTTACATCAATTTGATATTCTTGTGTATTTTTATCAAATGCAGGAGTTAAAATACCTTTTACAGTTAATTCTTTAATGTAGTTGTTATTATCTTTTGCTCTATTAACGATTACTTTATATTCTTTTGTATGACCATCTGGATCAGAAACAGTGAATATAATTACATTTTCTCCAGTATGTAATTCGTATGTTCCACTACCTGTTACTGTAGTTTTATTACTATCTGTTAAAGCAACAAACGTAATCTCATCTTCAGTATTATTTAAATCAATTGTATATTCAGTAATATCTTTATTAAATATTGGATTTAAAGTTCCTTTATCACTTACTAATGTACTTAAATTTAAATTATATTCTTTATATACATTTAATTGATATACATTAATTGTTCCGTCTTCAGCTGTAACTGTAATTTCAAAGTTATTATTACCATAATCTAAATATACTTCTCCTGTACCTGTTATTATTGAATATGGTGAAGAAGTTATTGCTGATATATTAGCTTTTTCTATATTACTTGGAACGAAACTAGTATATTCTAATACATCTTCTTTAAATTCAGGTTCTATTGGATATTCTTGTTTATCATCATATACTTTAATATTTTCTAGGTTTGCGTTACTGTTATATTTTTTATAAACATTTAATTGATATGTTTTACTTACAGTTTTATCTTCGCTTGTAACTATAATACTAATTATGTTATTACCTGTTATTAAATTTTCATTTCCAGTTATTTTAACTGTACTTGTTAAGTCTTCTGGTATTGCATGAATATTTAATTTTGTAACATTATTATCAACAGTTACGTCATATTTAGTTTTACCTTTATCAAAGTCTGGTTTTAAATTACCTTCTTCAACTATTAATGATTGTAGATCAACATTTGATGATGCAAGTTTATTAATATTTATTGTATATACGCTAATTGATCCATCACCAGCTGCTGTTGATATTAATCTAACTACATTGTTACCTGTTACTAAATCATATTCTCCCGTACCAGTAATTGTAGTTGTTGGATCAACAGGTACAGCTTCTACTGTAGCTTTATTATTTGTTGAAGCTATTGTAGTTGAATATTCAAATACTGTTGGTTTGAATTTTGGTGTTAAATCCCAGAATATACCAGTTGATAATGTTATATTTTTAATATAACTATTATATTCACTAGCTTTAATAATATGTATAATATATGTTCTTTCTGATGAACCATCAGCTGCTATTACGTCTACAGTAGCTATGTTTTCACCCATTTGTAAATAGTTATATCCATTTACAAATTTATATGATGTTGGATTTTCTGTTGTGGCATTAATTGTAACTTCATTAACATTTTTATCAACATAAATTGTATATTCTTGTGTATGTTTATCAAAGTCTGGTTCTAATGGATATAATACATAATCTGTATCTTCTTCATCTAAACCATTAGTAATAATTAAATCACTTAAATATGAATTATTTGATTTGCAACGTTCTATGTTAATTGTATATGTTTTTGTTAATTTATCAAAACCATCATAAACTTCAACTAGTACATCAGTTTTTCCAAGTGGTAATTTATAATCTGTAACATATTCATTACCTACTTTTATTTTTACTGTTTGTTGATCATTCATTTTTTCATAATAAACATCTAATGTTTGATATTCATATGGAACTTTAATTGAATAATTTATTACATCTTTATTAAATAATGGACTTAATACACATTTATCATCTATACATGTTTTTTCTTCTATATCTTCATTAACATCTAATCCGTTTAAATATAAGTCTTCTAAACTCTCATCTTTTAAGATTGATTTATGTATATTTAAGACATATGTTTCTGTTGAACCATCTTCTGCTGTAATAACTATTTCATGTTGTGTTACATCTGATACTAATGGAACTATTCCGTTACCACTTGTTATTTCAGAATTTTCTGAATTAGTTATTGCTGTTACTTCTATTTGTTCAACATCTACATATTCATATACGTCGTAAACATATACTTCAGAATCAAATATTGGTTCCATTGTTCCTTTATCTACTGTAATTGATTTTAATGTTGCATCTGCAGATAAATCTAACACTACATTTAAAAAATATGATAATGATTGTGTTTCATCTTCTGATGTTACTACTATTTCATAAACATTATTTTCTTTAGGATTTACTATTAGTTTTTCTGTTTGACTTACTGTTCCATTTTCTGCTGCTATAGCTAATACAGTTTCTTTTGTAATTACTGTATTTTTTGGAACTGTCCAAGTATAACTTGTAACTTCTGAATTAAATACTTGATCTAATGTTCCAACATTAACTTTTAAACTTTCTAATTTTGCTATATTTGATTTAGCTCTATTAACATGAATTGTATATACTAGTGTTGTTGAACCATCAGGTGCTGTTACTTTTACAATATATTCATTATCACTTGTTGTTACTAAATTAATAATTTTTGGTTTACTAATACTTGAATTTTTATCCTCTAATGTTGCAATTACTTCTTGAGATAATAATGTTGTTTTTTCATTTTCAACATTAATATAATAATCAAATGTTTCTCTATCAAATGTAGTTAAATTACCTTCTTTATCTCTTAATTCATATCCTATTACATTTAAATCTTCTAAGTGTGCATTATCAGTTCTTGCTTTATTTAATGTAATATTATAAGTTCTAATATCTCCTGATTCTGATTCAACTTCTATTGTTCTAGTACTAATTCCATCTGGAACTAATTGTCTTTTATTTCCACTTACTGTTGCATTTTCATCTTCAGTAATTACATCGAAGGATTCGAATGAAACACTTGAATCTAACATTATTGTGTAATCAGTTAAGTCATAATTGAAGCTTGGTATTAATACTCCATATTGTGGTACTAATTCTATTAATCTATTATTAGTACTTGCTTCTCTTGTTACTATTACTGTATATGTTCTTATAGCACCATCTTCACTTGTAACATTTATTTTTATTTCATTTTGACCAGCAATAAGTTTTGTAATACCTAATCCTGTTACTTTTGCATTAGGACTTGATAATGTACCACTTAAATTTATATTATTTGTTCCTACTGGGACAGTAACTTGATAATCATAAATAGTTTTATCAAATGTAGGAGTTAATTCGTATTTAGTAGTACCTACTTTTGCTGTTAATGAAGTTAAATAATTATCACTATCTTTAGCTCTATTAACATTAATGTAATATGTACGTTTAATTCCAGTAGTTGATGTAACAACTACTGTTATTAAGTTATCACCTGTATTTAAATTGAATGTTCCTATTTCACCATCTAATAAATTTCCTGATACTTTATCTCCTATTGAAGATATTGTATTTGATTTATCTACTGGTTCACCAAATAATGTAATTGTTTTTACATCATATGGAACATTAACACTATATTCCATTTTTGTTTTATTAAATACTGGTTCTAAATCTCCTTGATCAGTATACAAATAATCTAAGAAGTTATTTGAATAAGCTTGTCTTTCAATATTAATTGTATATGTTTCTTTATCTATACCATTGCTACTTGTTACTTCTATTGTAACTACATTAGAACCAATAGCTAAATTTTCATTACCATTAATAATGTAAGTTGCTTTCTTATCTATAGGAATGATTTCCATATTTAATAGTGATAATTTATCTATTTCATTATCAATAAATAATTGATAATTATTTATATAACTATTAAATTCTGGAGTTAAATGATAATTTTTAAATTTAATATTTTCAAGTAAAGCAGATATTGCTTCTTCTCTTACAACATTAAATACATAATTATTTATACTACCATTTTCTGCAGTTACTGAAACAGTAACTGTATTATTACCTACTTTTAAATCATTATTTAATATTTTATATGAAGCATTTTCATCTTCTAATTCAATATCAAAATCTATTTGTTTTTCTTCATATGGAACAACTACATCATAAGTATTTATTGTTTTATCATACTCTGGATTCATTGTTCCGTTTTTTACATCTATTCTAGAAGCATAATTATTTGTACTTCCCTCTTTAGTAATTACTATTGTATACATTCTTGTATTACCTAGTTCAGATTTTACTTCAACAGTTACGTAGTTAGTACCAACAGTTAATGTTTGAGTACCTGTTCCACTTACTATTGAATTTATATCTTCTGGAATAGCTATAACATTTACAGTTTTTATATCACTTGAAACTGTTAAGTTATAAAGTGTTGTATTTCTGTTAAAGTTTGGATTTATATCAAAACCTTCAACTTCTAAATTACTTAAATAGTAATTTGCAGAAGCTTCTTTATTAACGTGAATTTTATATTCTTTTTGTGTAATGCCATCTTGTGCAGTAACTCTAATTTTTACTTCATTACTATCACTACCAGTTATGAAATTTTCGTTTCCGATGATTTCATATGTAGCATTACTATCAATTGGTATTAATCTTGTAAATGTTAATTTAGGATCACTAGTTGTTACTGTGTATTCATAATTGTCTTTATTGAATTCTGGTGTTAAGTTTGTACTTTCAATTGCTAATTGTGATAATCTAGCTTCTGTATTTTTCTTTCTATCAATTAATACTTGATAATCTCTAATACTTCCGTCAGCACCTTTAACCTTTAATATTGCTAGGTTATGGCCAACATTTAATGTATATACACCAGTACCAGTTAATGAAGATGATGAATCTTCTAGTTTAGCATCTACTTGAATTTGTGTAATGCTATAATCTACTTCAACTTCATAATATTGTTTTTCTTTATTAAATGTTGGAGTAAGTGTTCCTTTATTAACTGTTATATTACTTAAGTAATTATTAGATGACTCTAGTTCTTGTCTATTAACATTAACTGTATAGTCTTTTGTCAATCCTGATTCACTAGTTACTCTTATAATTACTTCGTTATCACCAACGTCAAAATTATTATTTAATATTTCATAAGATGCATTTTCATCTTCTAATTCTATATGGAAAGTACCTTTTGTTACACTATAAGGAACTATTGTATTATAAATAATTATATCAGAATTAAAAGCTTTATCTAATGCTCCTTCTTCCATTATTAAATAACTTAAATTATCGTTGTCTGATTTATCTTTTACTACTTCAACAATATAAGTTAATGATGTAACTCCATCTTCTGCTAATGTTACAAATTTAAATTCAGTTGTTCCTGAAGGTATATCATTAACCATCATTGATATATTATTTAATCCACCATTAATACTTGTTGTATTAACATCAGCTATAGCTGTAATGCTAAATGAACTTACATTATTTTCTATATTAACTACATATTTTTGTTCTTCTTTATTAAACTCAGGAACTATGATTCCTTCGCTTGTAGTTATTGATTTTAAATATGCATTACTATTAGGTTTTCTAATAACTGTTAATGTATATGTTCTTGTTTCTCCAGCTTCATTTGTTACATTAATACTTATGTTGTTTTCTCCAACTGATAATGAATAATTTCCATTACCTTTGACTGTTGATAAACTAATATCTTTAATACCATTTACATTTATAGTTTTTATATCATTTTCTACTTCTATTTGATATTTATTATTTTCTTTATCAAATCCTTTTCCGATAATACCTGATTCATCTAATTGTGATAATTCAAATTGTTTATCACCATTTTTTACTATTAAATCACTTAGGTAATTATTGGTACTTGCTGGACGATAAATATTAATTGTATATATTTTACTAGTTCCATCTTCAGCAATAGCCATAATTCTCTTAACATTATTACCTACTTTAATACTAGTATTATCTAGTAATCTGTAATTTGTAGTATCTTTTAATGTGTTAGCAACAATATTTACTTTATTAACGCCTTCATCAACAGTTACATTGTAACTTAATATTTCTTTATCAAATTCTGGTTTTAATTCGTAATTTTTGTTATCATCACTAATTATAATATTTGTTAAGTCATTATTATTATTCTTTTCTCTTGTAATAGATAATGTATAAATTTCTGTAGTTCCATTTTCTGCTGTTGTTGTTATAGTTACCTTATTAGCTTTTGTTGTAACTAATTCGTATTCACCATTTCCTAAAACAATAGTTGTATTTACTTCTGGTGTTCCGTTAACATTAACTGTATCAATATAATTTGGAACTGTAACGTAATATGTACCTGTAATTATTTTATTAAATTCAGGAATTAATGAATAAATAGTTGTATTGTTACTTACTTCTAATGAAGATAGATATACGTTTTCATTTTTTTCTCTATAAACGTTTAGGATGTAAGTTTTTGTTTCTCCATTTGCTGCAGTAACTAATACATCTATTTCATTCATTCCTACTTCTAATTCTTTTTTATCAGTTATGATATATGTTGCATTTTCATCATCTGTTTTTATGAATAATTGTAATATATTTTGTGGAATACAATCTTCACTATCTTCTGGGCAAGAATAATCTTGTTTTTCATTTACGTTATTTAATTGCCATTTATCATATTCATTAGGTACTGAAACATAATATTCTGTAATATCTGGATTATAATTTATATCTCTATTAGGATCTAGAATTACAAATTCTTCTAAATCAGTATTACCTGTCATATCTCTTACTACTATGAAGTTATAAACAGAATAATCCACATTTTCTACTAAACTTGTATCATCTTTGTCTAATGCAGCTTCTGATTTAACTGTAATAGTAATATTATTATCTCCACCTTTTAAACTTACTCTTCCTTCTCCATTTACTGCTTGATATGGATGTCCAAGTTCAACATTAAAGTATAATTGTTTAATTCTCGATGGAACAGTTAGGTAGTAAGTATGTGTTTTGTTATCGAAAGATACTTGATTATTACTTTCGTCTTTTAAGAAACAATATGAACTATCTGCAGAGCATAAACTTGGTACTAAACCATTGATAATTACATTATCTGGGAATGGATTGTTATTTGCTGGTCTAGTAACATGAATGTTATATGTTTTAACATCTCCTGATTCTGCTGTAACAGTAATTGGATATGTTGTTGTACCTGCTGGCACTTCATGTTCTCCTAATCCATCAATAGATGCTCTTGAATCTTCTAATTTTGCATTTATATTTATTATTGTTTCCATATCATTTAAAGTTATATAGTAATCTGTTACTTCCATATTAAATGATGGACTTATTTCTTTATCGCTTACTTCATCATTATCATATCTAGTTGCGCTTAAAGTTATAAATGATAAGAAATTATTTGTACTAGGATCTTCTAATTTTGTAATTCTAACATATCCATCTCCTGATTTAGCATAGTTAGAAGTTGGTAATGCACTATACTTAGTTGTTGAGATTGTATATGTATCTTCTTCTGTTGATTCTAAACAATTATAACAATACATGTTTTTAACTGTATCACGATATGATACTAATTGATTGTTTCCAATATATCCAGAACCACCTGATCCACTTGAACGGCCTGAATAGTTATACATATAACCACCATACCAGCCGCCTCCGCCGCCTCCGACACCATCGGAATCAGCTGCACCTGAAGCATTTTGTCCTTGTCCAAAGGCATAACCTGTTGTTTGTGATACTTCAGTTGGATTAGTAGTACCATTTGTAGCACCTCTAAATCCTCCACCAGCACCGGCAGTATATGTCCATGAAGAACCTCCACCGCCTCCGGCTACTATTATTACTTGGTCTTTTTTATTTTCTAATGTTGATAATAATCCTGATGTAGTTGCAATTGAAGTTGCACCTCCACCACCACCAGATGATTCGTCGTCACGACCATCCCAAGAACCATTACCACCGCCGTTATAACCTCCAGCAGCGTTAACTCTATATGTTCCATCTTGGCCTTTACTACCAACGTTAATATATAATTGATCACCTTTTTTTAGTTTTATTGCACCTGATGCATATCCACCGTAACCATATGCTCCGCCACAGCGTCCGCCGTTACATAAACCATATCCACCTTGTGCTCCCCATGTTTCTAATTTGTAATAACCAGAAACTGGAGCTGTAAATATTTCTTCCTTCCCAGTGTAATTATAACCATATTCTGCTTCTTCAATTCCACCTTCTCTTACAACTTTAATTTTATAAACTGTTGAAGATACATAAGGACTTGTTACAGTAATTGTTATTAATCCATTTTTTCCTGGTTTAATATAACCATTTCCTGTAATTTGAACATTAGATTCTTTATCATAAAGTGAAGTTTCTACTGGAATTGATATTATAGTATCTGGTATTTCAATTGTATATTCAGTAGTCTCACTTTCGAATTTTGGATTTGTTTCAAATTCATTATCGCTTAATACTAATGTTGCAAGTTTTGTTGAATGTTCACCTTTTGCTAAGGCTTCTCTTGTAACAGCAATTTTGTATACTCTTATATCACCAGATTCGCTTGTTACTGGAATACTAATTATAATTGTATCTCCTATTGGTAATTCATAAGTACCAAATCCTGTTACTGTTGAATTTATATCTGATACTTCACCATCAACAGTAATTTCTGAAACATATTTATTAACAGTTATTTCGTAGTTAGTAATTCTTGGATCGAATTCTGGAACTAATGTTCCAACATCTGTTTTAAGTTCGGATAAGTAGTTGTTTTTTGATTGAGATATTAACGTAACTTTAACATAACCATTTCCTGTATTACCTGTCATTGTTGTTAAACCATCATGACTTGGCATTTCAGTATTTCCATTTACTGTATAAGCTTCATTATCTAAATAATCATTTTCAGTTAATTGATAATCGGTTGGTACATTAATAGCAGTACTTTGTTTAAATACAAATCCTGATCCACCTGATCCACCATTTGCATCACTACCACTATTTCCTGTTGGAATGGTTTGTGAACCTCCACTTGTTCCACCACCGTACCAGCCGCCACCACCGCCGCCTCCGTCGTATGGTGTATTAGCACCATATCCGAAGACACCACCTGCAGTTCCTGACGTTTGAGTTCCTGGAGCATTAGTTCCACTAGCGCCTTGGCAACCACGTTCGCCACCACCGCATCCTCCGGCTTCACTATCTTCTCCTCCACCGCCACCGCCTCCGGCAACGATTACTCTGTTGTATAAACTATTTTCATATAATCTAATATCTGAAGCTCCTCCACCGCCTCCGGCAGGATCTCCATTACTTGATGCCCATGTTGAACCTCCACCATTAAATCCACCAGCAGCTAGTCCACCATTTGATACTCCACCTTGGCATCCGGCATATAAATATAATTTTGTTCCGTATTTTAAATTGATAGTACCTGTAGAATATCCACCTTTACCACCAACACCTAAGTTTCCATTTCCATTTACTTGAGAACCTCCACCTTGTGCTCCCCAAACTTCTAATTTATACAAGCCTGTAAATGGTACTATGTATTCTTCATAATCATTAGAACAAGTTAAGTCTTTTGGTTGTGCTGAAATTTTATGATAATTTATTGTGTATGTTTTTGTAATTGAATTTGGTTCTGTAACTGTAATAGTTATAGTACCATTTTGATTAATCATAAAATCAGCATCTTTTATTGTATAAGTTGCTTGTTCATCGTATAAGATTGGATTTATATCTAATGAAATATCGCTACTTAATACATCTATATCGTAAGTTAAAGTTTCTGGTTTATATTCATTTGTAAGTTGATAATCTTTTATTGATAATTCTTTTATATAAGCTGAGTGTTCTCTAAATACATTTATTTTATAAGTTACAATATTTGTTTTATCTTCTGATTTAGAAGTTATTTCATATGTTTGTGAACCTGTTTTTAAATTAACTTTTCCTATTTTAGATATTATTTGGTTTGTTCTACCTGAAATACTTCCAATATCAATTGTTTCTACATAATAAGGTACGTTAATATCGTATTCTAATTTTGTAGGACTAAATCCTTTTATTTCTTCACCATCAATTGAAATGCTTTTTAAATAAGGATAGTTTGAAGCATTTCTTTTTATGTTTAATTTATATATTAATATGTCTCCTGATTCTGCTGTAGATATTAAGGATACTGAAGATGTACCGACTGGTATATCATATTCTAATTCTTCAGGATCAACAGTTGTTACATTTTCTTCTGGAATACCTTTAATGTTAATTGTTTTATCTTCAGTACCAAATGTTAATGTGTACTCATATGTGTTTGAATTAAATGTTTTATCCCAAGAAGCTGTAGCACCTGTAATTTCAATGTTACTTAAATTAGCATTTGTATTTCCTTTATGAACTAATGTAATTCTTGCATAACCATTATCTATTTTTGCATATTCTGATGTTGCAGTTGCACTTACATTTGTTGTAGTCACTGTATATGTATTTGCATCAGTGGATGTTGGACAATTATAACAATACATTTTCTTTGTTGTATCATTATAACTAATTAATCTTTCGCTAGCTATATAACCGGATCCACCTGAACCACTTGAACGACCTGATGAGTTATACATATAACCACCATACCAGCCGCCTCCGCCGCCTCCGACACCGTCGGAATCAGCTACACCTGATGCATTTTGTCCTTGTCCAAAGGCATAACCTGTTGTTTGTGATACTTCAGTTGGATTAGTAGTACTATTTGTAGCACCTCTATATCCTCCACCGGCACCAGCAGTGTACGACCATGAAGAACCTCCTCCACCACCGGCTACGATTAATACTTGATCTCTTTTATCTGATAATTCTTTAAGTAATCCTGATTCAAATGCGATATGTGTTGCACCTCCACCACCGGCTGAAGATTCATCATCACTACCATCCCAAGAACCATTACCACCACCGTTATAACCACCGGCAGAGTTTACTCTATATGTACCATTTGTACCTTTTCCACCAACGTTGATATATAATTTTTCTCCTCTTTTTAGAAATACTACACCTTCTGAATATCCACCATATCCTAGGGCACTTCCACATCGGCTACCATTACATAAACCATATCCACCTTGGCCACCCCAAACTTCAACTTTGTACCATCCACCATATTTGATTTCTAGTACTTCTTCTTTTCCAGAATAATCAAAATTATATATAACATCTTCTGCTTTGACAGTAATTGGTAAAACACAAAAAAGTATTAACGAAATCATTAATACTATTTTTTCATAAAAAAATAAATTGTTAAAAATACGTCTATCCATAACAATTACCAACTTACTATCCTTATATATAATATTATACTATAAATATGTACTTTTTTAAATAAAAATAGGATAAAAAAAAGACCTTTTTAAGGTCTTTTTTTAGTTAACTGAAGGTATTTTCTTCAAGATATAATTCTTCAATTTAACGTAGTCAGTTGTTCCTATTGAACTACTTTGTGTTAAATCTCCAGCAAGCATTTCAATTCTATTAAACTCTATTTTCTTTAAAATATAGTTTTTCATCTTAACATAGTCTGCTGTTGTTATATCTCCATCACCGTTTAGGTCTCCTCTTACAATGATTGTCAATTCATCTAATACAGCATCCTCAAATACTAATTTTACTTTGCATCCTGTGCCAATATAATCTGTATCACTTAATAAGTTATCATCCATATCATATACTTTCAACATTGTTTCTTCATTTTTTATTTTTGAAATAAATTCTTTTATAGTCATTTTTGGTTCTAAACCAATAATATGTTCAAGAACTTTATCTTCTTCAGGTGTATCTAATTCATTTCTTACTATTACATAATCATCAGATAATATCTTTTTACTCATTACCATTACTGTTACTGTGTCATAAATAGTAGAGTCATGATCACTAGTTATTTGAATAGTTGTTGAACCATATCCAATACCTTTTATTCTTCCATCTTGATCTATTGTTGCAATAGTTGTATCTTTTGATGACCATGTTGCAGTTGGATATGTTGTATCATTTGGTGTAATTATGTATTTAATATCTTTAGTTTCACCTATTTCTAAGTATACTTTATGTGTACTAGCTTCTATTTTTTGAATATCTTTTTTACGAGTAATCTTTATTGTAATATTTCTTTCTGTTACTCCATCTTCTGCTAATACATTTACATGATATGTGTTTTCACCATAGTTAAGTACCATTATATCGTCTGTTGTTACTTTAGCATCTTTATCAGTAGGATTAGCAATGAAATTTATTATATTTATATTATCATCTAAATCCATTGTGTATTCTGTAATATCGTTAGTATATGCTGGTTCTAATGTACCATTACTTGGTACTAAGTCATCTAATTCTGTATTTTTAGAAGCACCACGTTTTATTTTTACTGTATAAGTATTTATTTCTCCACTTTGACTTGTTACTGTTATTGTTCTTGTTGTTTCACCAAGTGGAACATCAGATGTTCCTAATCCATTTACTTTTGAATTAGCTGATACTGTACCATTTAATGTAATTTGAGTTGTTTTATCTGGTACATTAATTGTATATTCATGAATTTCTTTAGTAAATTCTGGTAGTAATTCTCCTACATCAGATTCTAATGTTAATAAATAATTATCATCTGATTTAGCTCTATTTACTACAATTTGATATGTTCTTATAACACCACTTGCTGATTCTACTGTTACGTAATATTTATTTAAACCAGGTTTTACTGATACATATCCTGTACCTGTTATTGTAGATGTTGGATCTTCGGCAGTAGCTTTAATCTTGATATTATCTACTTCTAAAGGTACTGTTGTTTCATAGTACATATTAGTTTTATCAAATATAGGTGTTAATGAATATCCATCAACTGATAATGATTTTAAGTAATTAGATGCAACTGTTTGTCTTACGACAGCAATTTCATAATCAGTACTTGTTCCATCTGTTGCAGTTACAATTATATGTACTTTATTAGTACCTACTTTAAAGTTTTCATTACCTGTTACTGTAACATTTGCATTTTCATCTTCTGGTAAATAAACCATATTCAATGATCTAATTTCGTTAGGAACTAATATAGTATAACTTGTTATTAATTTATGGAAGCCAGGATATAACTCTCCATCTTTTACTATTAATTGTTTTAAGTATGATGATGCAGGTATATCTCTATGAATATTAATTTTATATGTAGTTTTATTACCATCTTCTGCTGTTACAACAATATTAATATCAAAATCTTCATATACATCATAAGTACCATTACCTTCTACTTTTGCACTTGAATCATTTGCAATACCAGTAACAGTTATACTTTCTAATTCTTCTGGTACATTAATTGTATATTCATAAATACCACTATTAAATTCAGGTATTAATGATTCATCAGATAATAAGATATCTTTTAATGTTGAATCTGTACTTAATGCTTTATTAACAATTATAGTATATGTTTTAGTATCTCCTGATTCTGAAGTTGCATTAACTGAAATAACATTTTTACCAGGTACTAATGTATTAACTCCATCTCCATAAATAGTTGTTGTATCTACTTCTGGAGTTGCATTAACTACAATTGAATTAACACCTGATGGAACATTTACTACATATGGTCCTTGATTTGTTTTTATAAATGGATTTGTAAATTCATATCCACTTACATTTAATTCACTTAAATAATTATTTTTACTTACTTGTTTATTAACTGTAATAGTATATGTCTTAGTTGTTATTTTATCTGGTGCTGTTACTACTATTCTTATAATATTTTCTCCAGTATGTAGATTGTTATTACCTATTATTTTAACTGTTGAATCATTATCTGTAGGAGTTGCAATAATATCTAAACTATTAAATTCACTACCTATTTCCATACTATAATTCTCAATTATTTTATTAAATATTGGAATATAATTTTGTCCTTTAATAATTAAACTTTGTAATGTTGCATCATTATTTTCATTTCTATAAATGATAACATTATAAATATTTTCTTGCTTATCTTGACTTGTAACTTTTATAGGTATTACATTTCTTCCTACATTTAGTTTTATTAATCCATCTCCTGTAACTATTGCTCTTTCATTTTCAGCAATTCCTTCAATATTTATTTCAGAAACTGAATTTGAAACTGTTACTGCATAGTTATTTATATCTGGATGGAAATCTGGAGTTAATGAACCATTATCAATAGTTAAAGATGCTAATCTATTTGAGAAGTAATCATCATCTCTTAACATTACATTTAGTGTGTAATCTCTCGTTTTTCCTGATTCACTTGTTACTCTAATTATTACTTTATTAGGATTATTATCTTTTAGGAATGATTCATTATTTAATACTACTGCAGTTGATGTTTTACTATCTAATTTGTAATTAATATCATTTAATGATCTAACATTTTTTCTAACATCTACTGTATATTCTTGAGTTTCTTTATTAAATACTGGTGTCATTATTCCATCTACAGATAATTCTTTAATATAGTTATTATCATCTTTTGCTCTATTAATAATTACTGTATATACGTTAATGTTTTCATCATCTTCTGGTATTGATACTACAAATGTAATTTCATTTTGTCCAGTTAATAAGTTATATGTACCACTTCCTGTAACTGAAACTTTATTTGAATACTTAAGCGCTACTAATGTTACTTCATTTATATCATTTGGTACATCTATTTGATATTCTTTAACATTAGGATCAAATTCTGGAGTTAAATCACCTTCAGAACTAACTATATCTTTTAATCTTAAGTCATAATTTCTATAGATATTAATACTATATACTTTTACTAATCCTGATTCTGAAGTTACTGCTATATTTTTATTATTTACTCCATAATTTAAATATTCTTTACCAATACCTTTTATTGTTGCTCCTTTATCTTCAGAAGTAGCATTTATATTAACGCTTTCTACATCATAAGGAACTTTTAAATAATAAGTATCTGTTTCTTTATTAAATGAAGGTGTATAAACATATTCTTCATCTAATTCATTTGTAATTGTAATACTATTTAAATAATTATTATCACTAGGTAATTTATTAACTAATAATTGATATGTTTTACTAGCTGATTTATCTTCACTAGTTACTATTATATTAACTTTATTTTCACCAGCTACTAAATTATCATTTCCTGTAATTTTAATAGTACTACTTGGATCATCAGGTATTGCATGAATATTTAGTTTATTAATTCCAGATTGTACTGTAACACCATATGATGTAATTCCTTTATCAAATACAGGTGTTAATGTTCCTTCTTCTACAATTAATGTTTTTAAATCTACATTTGTATTTTCTTGTTTTATAACATTAATTGTATATACTATTGTTTCACCATCTTCAGGTGATGTTGAGAATAGTTTAATTTCATTATTACCTGTTACAATTGGATATTCTCCTGTTCCTACTATTATTGTTGTAGGGTCTACAGGTGATGCTTCAACTGTTACTTTATCATATATTCCTGGAACTGTAGTTGTATATGTAGTTGTTGTTGGTTTGAATTTAGGAGTTAGATCCCAGAACACACCTGTTGATACTGTTATCATTTTAATTTTATTATTATACATTGATGATTTTATAATATGTAATATGTATGTTCTTGTTGTTCCATCTTTTGCAACTACTTCTATCGTTGCATCATTTTCTCCATCATCTAAATAATTATAACCGTTCAAATTAATTTTAGATGTTTCTTCTTCTGGTTCTGCAAGTATATCTACTGAATCAATATTTTTACCAACATAAACTGTATATTCTTGTACGTGTTTATTAAACTCTTCTTCAAGTATAAATCCATCTACTTCTAATGATTTTAAATAAGTATTATTTGATTGTTCTCTTTTTATATTCAATGTATATGTTCTGGTAAGTTTGTTCATTATATCATATACTTCAACTAATACTTTAGTATCACCTAATGGTAATTCGTATTCGTTAACATATACATCATTTACTTTAATTTTAACTGTTTGTTGTTCGTTCATTGGTACAGCTAATACATCAAGTAATGTATACTCATAAGGAACTTTTATATCATAACTTATTACATCTGTATTAAATGATGGATTTAGTATACATCTATCACCAGTACATTTTTTATCTAAGTAATCATCATCATCTTCAGATATTTCTATATCTAATCCGTTTAAGAATAAATCTTTTAATCCTGGATCAGTTTTTAATGTTTTATTAATTCGTATTACATATGTTTCTGTTGTTCCATCTTCTGCAGTTACTATTATTTCTCTTGTTGTTACTTCATCTGTTAATGTAACTAAACCATCACCTATTAATGTAGAGTTGTTTGATGATAAGGTTGCAGTTAATGTTACTTCATCAACATCATCATATACATATACATCATATTCAAATATATCTTCTTTGAATTCTGGTAAATAGTATCCTTTATCAACATTTAATGATGATAAGTATGCATTTGCTGAATATTCGTATTCAATATATAAGTTATAAATCATTGTATTTGTACCATCTTCTGATGTTACTGTTACTTCAAATGTTTTATCATATGATGACATATCAACTTTAGATGTCTTTAATATAGAAGCTGAATCATCATCTACTAATACTGTTACATCACTAGCTAATATTTCTGTAGTTCCTTTAGGAACTTTCCATGTATAATCTGTTCTATCTGATTTAAATGTTTCTTCAAAGAATCCGAATTTAGGAATTATATTTGTAACTGTTACATTACTTCCTTTTTCTCTTGTAATATATATTTTATAATCTTGTTTTGTAAATCCATCTGGTGCTGTTACTGTTACTGTAAATTCGTTTTGTGTTGTAGTAGATAATGATAATTCTGTACTTTTATTTATCTTAGAATTATTATCTTGTGGTATTGCAATAACATCAGTTGGTCTAATAACTTTTTTCTCATTTGGTACAGTTACATAATATGTATTTGTATCCGGATCAAAAGTATTAGTAAAGTCATAACCTTTAATATATAAGTCTGATAATTTTGCATTATCTGTTCTTTCTTTATTAATTGTTATTGTATAAGTTTTTTTAGTACCATTTTCAGCTGTTACTACAATTTCTCTTATACTTGCTCCATCTGGTATTACTCTTGATTCATGTCCTTCTACTTTTGCATTTAAGTCTTCTACTGAATATTCAAATGCTAATGTAGCTGAACCACTGTCTAAATTTAATACATAATTTGTTACACCATAAGCAAATAATGGTTCTAATGTTCCAACACTAGGAACTAAATCTGTTAATTCAGCATTATCACTTAATGGTCTTGTAACTATTACTGTATATTTATTATCTATACCAGATTCACTTGTTACTACTACTTCTAGTGTATTTGTACCAGGTTCTATAGCAATTGTTCCTAATCCTGAAACTGTTGCTGTAGATGGTACTTCTCCACTAAGTGTAATAGTTTTAGTTCCTGCTGGTACTGTAATATTATATGTTTTTATTTCTGGATCAAAATCCGGTGCTAATTCATATTTAGTAGAACCAACTTTAGCATTTAATGACATTAATGTATTATCATCATTTAATGCTCTATTGACAGTTACATAATATGTTCTAGTAATACCACTCTTACTTGTTAATGATATTGGTATTACATTTGAACCAATACTTAATGTATGTGTTCCTAATCCTGTAACTGTTGTTGATTTATCTACTGCTTCACCAAATAATTCTATCTCTGTTACTGTATTACTTACATCGATTGTATAATCCATTGTGTATTTTTCAAATACAGGTTTTAAATCACCTTGATCAGAATATAAATAATCTAAGAAGTTATTTGAATATTGTTGTTTATTAACATTAATTGTGTATATTTCTTTTGTTATATTATCTGATGCTGTAACTTCTATTGTTATTACATTTAAACCTACTTTAAAGTCTTTATTTCCTGTTACCACGTAGGTTGCATCTTTATCAATAGTTTCTATATTCAAATCTAAATTATTTATTTCGTTATCTACATTTAAATTATATGTATTAACATAACTATTAAATGTTGGAGTTAATTTATAATTCTTTATATCTATTTTTTTCAATAATGCACTTACAATATTTTCTTTTCTTACATTTAATGTATAAATATTTGTTGTTCCATCTTGTGCAGTAACTATAATACTTACAACTGTATTATCACTTTCAAGTTTATTATTTTCTATCTTATATGTTGCATATGGATCTTGTAGTTTAACAATCATTTCTAATGATGTTATATCATTTGGAACTGTAACATTATATGTATTCTTTGTTGGTATGAATTCTGAATCAATTAATCCATTTTGAATTGTTAATTGATCAATTAAGTTATTGTTACTTGCTTCTCTTGTAACAACAATAGTGTAAGCTTTTTTCTTTCCACTTTCACTCATAACTTCAATTATTAATTGATTTTCTCCAGCTTTTAAATTAACTACTCCAGCTCCATTTATTGAAGCTTGTGGATCTTCAGCAGTAGCTATAATGTTAATATTATTAACATCATTTGGAACTGTAAGTGAATACAATGTTGTTATCTTATTAAATGTTGGATTAATGTTATAATTTTCTACTTCTAAATTAGATAAATTATTGTTATTACTTGCATTTTTTTCAACTTTAATATTATAGTCTTTTGTTGTAATTCCGTCTTGTGCAGTTACTCTTATTGTTACTGTACTTTCTACTCCTGTTGTTAATTTATTATTTAATATTTCATAAGTAGCATTTGGATCATATGTTGTTATTTTTGTAAAATCTAAAGATGTTTCTGTAGTAGTTGTTGTATATTCATAAACATCCTTATTAAAGTTAGGACTTAGAATTGATCCGTTAATTGTAATAGATGATAATCTTGCATCAGTATTTTTCTTTCTTATCATTACAATTTGATAATCTCTAGTATATCCATCAGCACTAGTTACTTTAACAACCGCTAAATTTCTACCTACATTTAGTGTATAAGTTCCTAATCCTGTTACATATTGGCTACTATCTTCTTTTTGACCACCAAGTGTAATTCTTGTTGTTTCATATGGAACTTCCACTTCATAATATTGTGTTGTCTTATTATATGTTGGAATTAAAGTTCCTTCTGATGAATAAATATTCGTTAAATAATTTGATGCAGATTCTTTATCTTGTCTATTAACAACAACAGTATAATCTTTTGTTAAACCTGATTCTGATGTTACTGTTATAACTACATTATTTTCTCCTACTTCGAAATTATCTGAACCATTAATTACATAAGATGCTTTTTTATCTTCTAGTTCAATAATGAAATTTCCTTTTGTAACTTCATTTGGTACATTCACTTCGTAATAAATAACATTAGGATCAAATATTGGAGATATTGCTCCTTCTTTCATTAATAAATAACTAATATTATCATTTTCTGATTTATCACGATATACATTTACTATGTAATCTTTAGTTGTACCATCTTCTGCTTTTACAGTTAATGTAATTATATTGTTACCACTTTCAAGTTTATAAGTACCATTTCCATCAACAGTACTAGTATTAACTTCTGGTGTTCCTATTATTACTATGTCTTCAATATCATTTTCAACATCTATAGAATAATTATTTTTTTCTTTATCAAATGTAGGGACAATTACTCCTTCACTTGTTGTTATTGATTTTAAATAATTATTTGAATTAGGTTCTCTTGTAATGTGAATAACATATTGTTTTTCAACACCTGATTCACTTGTAACAGTTAATGTAATAGTATTTTCTCCAACTTTTAAACTATGTCTACCTGTTCCTGTTAATGAAGATAAATTATTATCTTTTGTTGCATTTACAGTTAATGATGAAATGTTATTAGGTACTGTAGTTTTATATTCAGTTATCTCTTTTTCAAATCCTATACTATTATCTGATTCTTTATAGTAATCTATATTTTCATTACCATTCATTAATGATAGTGAAGATAAGTAATTATTACTTGATGATGGACGATTTATTTTAATTGTATATATAATATTTGTTCCATCTTCAGCAATAGACATTACTCTTTTTATATTAGTTCCAACTTTGATGTAAGAATTATCAAGTAATCTTACTTGTGTTGTACTAACTTCTGGTGTACCTTTAATTTCTATAGATGATACACCTTCTTCTACATCAACTTCATAAGATAATGTTTCTTTATTAAATACTGGTGTTAATAAGTAGTTTGTAGAGTCGTTTTTAACTTCAATATTTGATAAATATGAATTACTATTCTTTTCTCTTATAATAGCTAAAGAATAAGTTTCAACTATTCCAGACTCTGATGTAGTAATTAGTTTATAGTTATTTGTTTTAGTTGTTAATAATTCTTTGTTTCCAATTCCTGTTACTATAGTTTTATTGTATTCAGGTTGTGCATCAATTTTAACATTAGTAATATTATTTGGAACTGTAACTATATATTCTCCTGTATTAATTTTATTAAATTCAGGTGTTAATTCATAATTATTTCCATCGTTATCTGTAACTGTTATATATTTTAAGAATACATTTTCATTTTGTTCTCTATATACATTTAATACATATACTTTAATTTCACCATTACGTGCTGTAACCATTATATTTATTTGGTTCATTCCTACATTAAACTCATATGGATCAGTTACTATCATACTAGCTTGATCATCATCAGTTTTAATATATAACTGTAATGGATAAGTTTTTGTTGTATCTTCTGAATCTATTTCTCCAGTTACTTCTTTTTCTGAGTTAACTTGGAATGTTGTGTAATTATTAGGTACTGATAAATAGTATTCTAAAACATCAGGATTAAAATTAATATCTCTTTCTGGATCTAGAATTTCTAATTCTTCTAAGTCATTATCACCTGACATATCTTTAGTTATTACAAAGTTATAAACTGTATAATTAACATTTTCCACTGGATTTTCTATTTCATCAATATTTTCTGCAGAAACTGTTACTGTGTATGTTTCTGTACCATCTTCTAGTGTTAATTTTCCTTCTCCGTTCATTGTTTGATAAGGATGTCCTTTATCAACAAGAATATATAATTGCTTAATTCTAGAAGGAACTGTTAAGTAATATGTATGTGTATTTTTATCATAATGAGTCATTTCAACTCCATATGAATTTTTAATTTTACAATACTCATCACTTATTGAACATAAACTTGGTACTAATCCATTAATCTCTATATTATCAGGATATGGATTTGTATCAGCATTTCTATGAACTTTCACTTGATATACTTTTATATCTCCGTTTTCAGCTGTTACTGTTATAGGATAAATGTTTGTTCCAGCTAATACTTCAAATTTTCCTAATCCATCAATAGTTGATTTTGAATCCTCAGGTTTTGCAGTAATTGCAACTTCTGTTTCAGTAGTTTCAAATTCTGCAATGTATTCTTCTATTGATGCATCAAATGTTGGAGAGTATGTTTTTTCTTCTCCTTCATATCGTAATGTAATACTTTGTAAGAAATTATTTTCACTAGGATCTTCAACTTTTGTAATTCTTGCAAATCCGTTTCCTGTATTACCAACAGAGTATCCACCATTTTTACTTGGTAAAGTTTGATTTCCTGAAATAGTTTCGGCATCTTTTAAATAATAGTCTTTTCCAAGTTTATATGTTGATGGTGTATTTTCTATACTTTCTTCTGTTAGTACGAAACCAGATCCACCACCTGATCCATACCAACTTCTACAGCCGCCGCCATACCAGCCGCCGCCGCCACCTGGACCACCATAAGTACCATTTGAACCGTTAGCATATTGTGCCATACATCCTTGACCAAATTTAAATCCTGTTGTTTGTGTTCCGCCGTATGAGTAAGCAGCAACTCCTTCTAAGCCACCACCAGCTCCGGCCCATTCGCCGTCCATACCGCCGCCGCCACCGCCGCCGGCTACTATAATACGACTATTTAATCCAATTTCTGAATTCCATTCACCTGGAACTGTACGTATATCTGTTGCACCTCCACCAGATGCTGCTGGGTCCCAATTTGTGTTTGTATATTTAATACCTTGGCCTC
The DNA here is from genome assembly GCA_016296185.1 of Bacilli bacterium. Classification (GTDB taxonomy): domain Bacteria; phylum Bacillota_I; class Bacilli_A; order RF39; family UBA660; genus Coprovivens. The sequence goes on along the minus strand of JAEDJT010000001.1, from coordinate 35,600 downwards.
CACCGTTCCAGCCTCCAGCTATTGTACATGCAGATCCACCGCACCATGATCCTTTACCACCTACGTAAATATATAATTTTTGACCTTTAGCTAAATAAATTATTCCTGATGAGTAACCACCGTTACCTCCAGTACCAAGTTCGCTGTTTTGATGTCTTCCACCACCTTGAGCTCCCCAAGTTTCTAGTTTATATAACCCACTCATAGGTGCTATAAATTCTTGATATTCACCTTTATAATCAAAGTCAAATGTATCTTGTTCTGAAACACCTTCTCTAATTACTTTAACTTTATATGTTGTAGATGATACATATGGACTTGTAACTGTTATAGTTATTAAACCATTTTGTTTAAGTTTTATATATCCATTACCTGTAACTGTAACTGATGATTCGTCATCAAATAATAATGTTTCAACTTTTAAAGACATTATTGTTGCTGGTATTTCCATTGTGTAATCATATGTTTCACTATGAAATTCTGGAGATAATTCAAATTTATTATTTTCTATTTTTAAGACTGCTAATTTAGTAGAATGTTCTCCAGGATTTAGTTTTTTTCTTGTAACATGAACTGTATATGTTCTTGTTTCTCCATTAGTAGATGTTACAAATATTGGTATATCTTTTGTTTCACCTATTTCTACTTCGTAAGTTCCTGTTCCAACAATTAAAGAGTTGTAGTCTGATGCAATAGCATCAATTGTGATGTTTGACATATATTTATCTATAAAAATATCGTAGTCATAAACTGTTGGATCAAATGTTGGAGATATATCTCCTCTATCTGTAGTAATATTTTCTAAATAATTGTTTTCACTTAAGTCTTCTATTTTTGTAATTCTAGCGTAACCATTACCTTCATTTCCAGTAGTTGTTCCACCATTTTTGCTTGGCATTGATGCATTACCTGCAATAGTAATTGCATCTTGTAAATAGTATTTTTCTGGAACGTTATATTCATATGGAACATTTTTTATGTAATCAGGAGTTAAGATAAATCCGGATCCACCACCTGATCCATACCACCAATTACAGTAACCACCGTACCAGCCACCGCCGCCACCTGGGCCACCGTATCCAGTACTTGATCCATTAGCGGTACTTGCCATACATCCTTGTCCAAATTTAAATCCGGATGTTGCTGTACCAGCTGCACCATAACCTGCGATACCATTGATTCCACCACCTGATCCAGCAGTTTCACCATCCATACCGCCGCCGCCACCGCCGCCGGCTACAATAAATCTACTATTTAAACCTTCAGGTAAATTCCATGCTCCTGAAACAATACGAATATCTGTTGCTCCACCTCCAGATGCTGCTGGATCACCGTATCCTCCAGTAAATTTAACACCTTGGCCTCCACCGTTCCAGCCTCCTGGAACAGTACATGCTGAGCCGTAACAGAAATTACCTTGTCCACCAACATATACATAAACTGTTTCACCTTTATATAAGTAAATTGATCCTCTTGAATATCCACCTTTACCTGCTACTCCTAGTTCACTGTTTTGATGGCTACCACTACCTTGTGCTCCCCAAACTTCTAATTGATATAAACCACTTTGTGGAGCTGTAAATTCTTGATAATCTCCTGTATAGTCAAATCCAAATACTGGATCATCTAAAGGAATTTCTTTTATTACATTTATCTTATATGTTGTTGGTGCAACATATGGATTTGTAACTGTTATTGTAATAACACTGTTTCTACCTAAGAATTCATTACCAGTTATCTTAACTTTTGATTCATCATCATATAGTAAGGTACTTATATTTAAAGATACTTTTGAACTAGGTATTTCTACTACATAATTATATATATCGCTTGAAAATTTTGGATCTAATCTAAACTCTTGACCATTTAAATCAGTAACCACTGCTTTAATTAATTTTGATGAATGTTCTCCAGGATTTAATTTGTTTCTTGTTACATTAATTGAATAAATATTAATATCACCAGATTGAGCAGTAGCAATTATTTTTATATTTTTTGTTTCTCCTACTTCAACTTCATAGTTTCCTAATCCGGTTACGATAGTTGTTTCTTCATATGATTCACCATCAATATTAATGTTTGAAGTATATTTATCTAATGTCACATTATAAGTAAATGTTGTAGGGTTGAATTGTGGAGATAAGTTTCCACTAGATACGCTTAATTCTTTTAAATAATTATTTGTATTTGTTAAATTTAATAATGTGAATTTAGCAACACCATTTCCTGCATTACCAACCATTGTTCCACCATTTGGATTTGGCATTGATGCATTACCTGCTATTGTATTTGCATTAGATAAGAAGTATTCATCAGGTACTGTATATGTCTTTGGTGTGTTCTTTTTAGTGTCTTTAGTATAAATGAAACCTGATCCACCACCTGAACCATACCAGCTTGAGCAGTAACCACCGTACCAGCCACCGCCGCCACCTGGGCCACCGTATGTTCCGTTTGAACCATTAGATGATTGTGCTATACAACCTTGTCCGAAACCAAATCCTGATGTTTGAGTACCGGCTCCACCACCGTTACCATTGATACCATTTGTACCACCACCATGGCCTCCGGCTTCGCCATCCATACCGCCGCCGCCACCGCCGCCAGCTACGATAAATCTACTATTAAGACCTTCTGATAAATTCCAAGTTCCAGATACTAAACGTACGTCTGTTGCACCACCACCAGATGCTGCTGGGTCTGATCCTGAGTTTGTATATTTTATACCTTGACCGCCGCCGTTCCATCCTCCGGCAATTGTACAAGGTTTTCCACCACACCATGATCCTTGTCCACCGACATATACATATAATTTTTGTCCTTTAGTTAGTTTTAATGTTCCTGTTGAGTATCCACCATTACCAGCTGTTCCTAGTTCACCATTTAGATGTCTACCACCGGCTCTAGCTCCCCAAACTTCTATTTTATATTCACCAGCTATTGGTACTTCAAATTCTTGATAAGCTCCAGTGTAATTAAATGTTTTTGTAAAACTAGATACAGAAGATCTTGTATAGTGAATATTATAAACTGTTGGAAATGAATGTGGTTCTGTTACTGTTACTGTTACTGTTCCACTATCATTTAGAATGTTTTCATTACCGTTAACTACGTATGATGCTTCAGGATCTTCGGTAGTTGCAGTTACTTTTAATTTTGTTTCGTTTATTGAAAGTGTTATATTATAGTCATAATTACCTGAAGAAAATGTTCCAATATCATATCCTGCTATTTTTAAATCAATAAGATTTGTAGAATGTATTCCATCTTCTAAAACTACTATATCGTTTTTATTTATATTTTTTTCTATATTAAAGTTATCTTTTTCGTTATTTGATTGCATTGAAAAAAGTGTTAATAAAAAGCATATTAACAAAATACAAACAAAAATAATTTTGTATCTATTACTTCTATTTTTCAATTTCATCACAACTCTACTACATTATAAATAAATTATATCAAAAATTAGATGTATTTTAAAGAAAAATGGTATAAAAAAAAGACCTTTTTTAGGTCTTTTTTTAGTTAACTGAAGTTATTTTTTTCAAGATATAATTCTTCAATTTAACGTAATCTGTTGTTCCTATTGAACTACTCTTAGTTAAATCGCCAGCTATCATTTCTATCTCGTTAAAATCTACTTTTTTCAAGATATAATTTTTCATCTTAACGTAATCAGCTGTTGTTATATCTCCATCACTATTTAAATCTCCACGAACAACAATTGTTAATTCATCAAGAACATTTCCTTCAAATTCATATTTAACAATTAAACCTGTTCCAACATATGAACCTGAGTATTCATTTCCTTCTAAATCATAAACAAATATCATTGAATTTTCATTATCAAGATTATCTTTAAAATCTTCTATAGATGTTTTTGGTTCAATTCCTATGATATATTCTATTGTTTTTTCATCATCTGGTGTATCTATTTCATTTCTTTGAATTTCATATTTAGATGATAATATTTTTTTACTCATAACAATAATATTAACAGTGTCGTAAATTGTTGAATCGTGTTTACTTGTAATTCTTGCAATTGTCGAACCATATTTAATACCTTTAACTAAACCATTTTCATCAATAGTTGCTATTGATTCATCATCAATTGTCCATTCAACATCTGGGTAAGTAGTGTCTTCAGGATTAATTGTATAGCTTAAATTATAAGTATCATTTAAATCTAAGAATACTTTCTCTTCACTAGCTGTTATACTCTTAAGATCTTTTTTACGATTAATTCTAATTGTAATATTTCTTTCAGTAATTCCATCTTCAGCTACAACTTTAACATGATAAATATTTTCACCATATGATAAAACCATAATATCATCAGTTGTTACAGTAGCATCTTTATCTTCTGGATTTGCTAAGAAACTCATTACATTAACATTATCTTCAACTTCCATTGTATATTCTAACACATCATTAGAATACTCAGGATTAATTGAACCATAACTTGGAATTAAATCAATTAAATTAGTATTTGTTGCAGAATTCTTAACTGTCTTAATTGTATATGTATTTACTTCACCACTTTGACTTGTAACTGTTATTGTTCTAGTTGTTTCACCTAGTGGTACATCATAAGTACCTAAACCATTAACAATTGAGTTTTCTGAAGCTGTTCCTGTTAAAGTAATTTTATTTGTTTTATCAGGTACTTCTAATACATAATCTTTTACTTCTTTATCAAATATTGGTGATAAAGTTCCAACGTCTGATTCTAGTGTTAATAAATAGTTTTCTGAACTAGCAGTTCTATTAATTACTATTTGATATGTTCTTATTACACCACTTGCAGATTCAACTGTAACATAAGCTGTGTTAACACCTACTTTTAGTGAGAAGTAACCTGTTCCTGTTAATGTAGATGTTGAATCTTCTGTAGATGCTTTAATCTTAACAATATCAACATCTTCTGGTACTGTTACTTCATAATACATATTAGTTTTATCAAATGTTGGTTTGATTGTATATCCATCAATACTTAATGATTTTAAATAGTTAGATGCAATAGTTTGTCTTACTACAGCTAACTCATAATCTGTACTTGTTCCATCTGTAGCTGTTACTACTATATGTACTTTATTTGTACCGACTTTGAAGTTTTCATTACCGGTTACAGTAACTGTAGCTTTTTCATCTTCTGGTGCATATTCCATATTTAAACTTCTAACTTCATTAGGAACTAATATTGTATAGTTAGTAATTAACTTATGGAAACCAGGATATAACTCACCATCTTTTACTATTAATTGTTTTAAATAAGATGATGCAGGTATATCTCTATGAATATTAACTTTATAAGTAGTTTTATTACCATCTTCTGCAGTTACTACTAAATCTACTATGAAGTCTTCATATACATCATAAGTTCCGTTACCGGTAATTGTAGCACTAGAATCATTTACAATACCAGTAATTGTTATACTGTCTAATTCTTCAGGAACATTAACTGTATATTCATGAGTACTAGGATTAAATACAGGATCTAATGATTCATCACTTAATAAGATATCTTTTAATGTTGAATCAGTACTTAGAGCTTTATTAACAATGATTGTATAATCTCTTGTATCTCCTGATTCTGCTGTAACTTTAACAGTTACTACATTTTTTCCACCAACTAATTTAATTATCCCATTACCATTAACAGTAGATGTTTTAGCTTCTGGTGTTGCATTAATATTAATTGTATTTACATCACTTGGAACATTAACTACATAAGGTCCTTGATTTGTTTTTACAAATGATGTTGTAAAATTATAATCTGGAATATTTAAATCACTTAAGTAATTATTCTTACTTACTGACTTAGTTACTTTAATAGTATAAGTTTTAGTAGTTATTTTATCTGGCGCTGTTACTATAATATTTATAGTGTTTTCACCACTAACTAAATTTTTATTACCACTAATCTTAACACTTGCACCACTATCTGTTGGTACAGCAATAACTTCCAATTCATCAATTTCTGAACCAATTTCCATTTCGTAATTTTCAGTTAACTTACTGAATATTGGAATGAAATTTTGACCAGTTACTGAAAGTGATTGTAATGTTGCATCATTCGCTTCACTTCTATAAACGATAATATCATATTCGTTTATAGAACCATCTTGAGCTTTAACAATTATTGGTATTACATTTCTACCAACATTTAATGATACTTTTCCATCACCAGTAACTATTGCTCTTTCATTTTCAGGTATTGCAACAATATTTATTTCACTAACTGAATTAGATACTGTAGCAGCATAGTTATTAATGTCTGGAGCAAAGTCTGGTGTTAAGACACCATTATCTATTGTTAAGCTAGATAATCTATTTGAGAAATAAATATCTGGTTGTAACATTACATTTAATACATAATCTCTTATATCACCATTCTCTGCTGTTACTCTAATAGTAACTTGATTTGGATTCTTATTTTTATCAAAATTACTATTTCCTATTATTTCAGCAGTTGCTGTATCACTATCAAGAATATAATTAATTACACTTAATGATTTAACATTCTCTCTTACATCTACTTGATATTCTTGTGTATTTTTATCAAATGCAGGACTTAATATACCATCTACATTAAGTTCTTTAATATAGTTATTATTATCTTTAGCTCTATTAACAATAACTTTATAAGTATTAGTATTATTATCTGGATCACTTACTGTGAAGAAAATATTATTTTCTCCAGTATTTAAGCTATAAGTTCCACTACCTGTTACAGTAACTTTATTACTTTCTGGTAATGCAACAAATGTAATTTCATCTTCATCATTAGCTAAATCAATAGTATATTCATTTGTTTCTTTATTAAATATTGGTGATAAAGTACCTTTATCACTTACTAAAGTACTTAAAAATAAATTATAAGGTCGATAAATATTTAAATAATAAATATTTATATCACCAGATTCACTAGTAACAATAATTGATTTAAGATTATTACCATAACTTAAATATTCTTCACCATTACCAGATACATTAGCAAATAAAGAAGATTTAGTAGCTAATATATTAACTTTTTCAGTATCAACATTAACTCTTACATTATAACTATTTTGATCTTTATTAAATTCAGGTTCTAAAGGATAATCATTATTATCATCATATACTTTAATATTAGTTAATGTACAATCTTTATTAGGTTTCTTATTAACTATTAATTGATATGTTTTACTTGTTGATTTATCTTCACTTTGAACAATAATATTAACAGTATTTTCACCAGTTACTAAATTATCATTACCAGTAATAGTAATCGTACTAGTTTTATCTTCAGGTATAGCATGAATAGTTAAATTATTAACATAATCTTCTACATTAACTTTATATTTTGTTATACCTTTTTCAAAATTAGGATTTAGATCCCCTTCTTCAACTATTAATGATTGTAAATTAACATTAGTTGATACTTCTTTAATAACAGTAACTGTATAAATACTAACTGATCCATCACCTAATGCAGTTGAATATATTTTGAATACATTCGGTCCAGTAACTATATCATACTCACCAGTACCAGTTATTATTGTTGTTGGATCAACAGGTACTGCTTCAACAGTAACTTTTGTTGCTGTTGATGGAACAGTAGTTGTATATTCTTTAGTTGTTGGTTTAAACTTAGGATTTAAATCCCAGAACACACCAGTAGATACTGTTATATTCTTTATTAAATTATTATAAGCAGATGACTTAATAATATGAATAATATAAGTTCTAGTAGAACCATCAGGTGCTGTAACAATAATAGTAGCATCATTTTGTCCTTCTTCCAAATAAGTATAACCATTCTTATATATAGAAGCTTTTTCATCTTCAGCAACTGGATTCAATGTAACTTCTCCAACATTTTTATCTACATATATAGTATATTCTTGTACATGTTTATCAAATTCAGGTGTTAATTCATATTCAAAATATGAAGCATCATCACTTTCTAATCCATTAGTAATAGTTAATTCTTTTAAATAAGTATTATTAGATTTACATCTTTCTATTTCTAATTCATAAGTTCTAGTAAGATTGTTCATACCATCATAAACTTCAACATAAACAGTATTTTTACCCATAACTAATTTATAATCATTTACATATTCATCATTAACTCTAATCTTAACAGATTGTTGTTCATTCATTCTTTCATAATATACATCTAAGTCAATATATTCATATGGAACCTTAATACTATATTTAATAACATCTGGATTAAAAGTAGGATTTAAACTACACTTATCATCAATACAAGTTTTATCAATAAATCCTTCATCATCTTCAGTTAAATTAATATCTAAACCATTTAAGAATAAATCATTTAAGCCTTCATCTCTTAAAATATTTTTATGAATATTTATCGTATATATTTCAATAGTACCATCTTCAGCTTCTATTGCTATTTCATGAACTGTTAAATCAGATACTAATTTAACAATACCATCTCCATATAATACTTTTGAATTTTCTGAATTAAGTGTAAATGAAACTTCTACTTCATCAGTATCTATATATTCATATGCTTCATATACTCTTATATCTTGATCAAATGTTGGTAAATAATATCCTTTATTTAATTCTAAACTAGATAATCTACCATCACCTGATAAATCATAAGTAACATGTAATATATACTCTGAATAATTTGTTCCATCTTCTGCTATAACTCTAACTGAATATTCATTACCTTCTAATTGAGTTATAACTAAATTACTTGTCTTTTCTATAGTAGCATTAGTATCTTGACTAACTGCAGTAACACTATCCGTTCCTAAAACTGAATTACGTTTAACAATCCAATGATATTCAAAAGTATTTGGATTAAATGCTTCTACTAATTCACCAGTATTAACTACTAAACTATTTAATAAAGTGTTATTACCTTTTTCTCTTATTACAAATATTTTATATGTTTGTTTTGTAAATCCATCTGGAGCAGTAACAGTTAATGTATATTCATTATCTGTAGTTGTTAATAAACTTATATTTGCAGCTTTACTTATAATTGCATTCTTATCTTCTGCAATAGCTATAACTTCATCTTTAGATAATACTTTTTTACTATTAGGTACTTTAATGTAATATTCATATTTTTCTTTATCAAAATCAACAGATAAACCTGTATCTTTATCTATAAAATCATAACCTTCAACATATAATTCGGATAATAAAGCATTATCTGTTCTTTTTTTATTAATAGTAATAATATAATCATGAGTACTACCATCTTCTGCAGTAACTGAAATAATTCTAGTACTAGTACCATCAGGTACTACCATTCTATCTAATCCTGATACAGTTGAACTTACATCTTCTGTAACAGCATCAAATGATAAGAAAGATGCTCCACTATCTAAATTTAATGTATACGCATCTGTTAAATAATCAAATGATGGATTTAATTCTCCAACACTAGGAATTAAATCAATTAACATATTATTGTTATTCGCTTCTCTTATTACTGTTAATGTATATGTTCTTATATTACCAGATTCACTAGTAACATAAATATTAATTATATTATCACCAGCTTTTAAAGAATAAATTCCAAAACCATTAACAGTTGCTGTATCACTAGTTGTTGTTCCTTGAACATTTATTGATAATGTTCCAACAGGAACTTCAATAGAATAATTTAAATTAGTACTACTAAATTCAGGATTTAAAGCATATGTAGTTCCACCAACTTTAGCAGTTAAAGAAGCTAAATAATTATCATCATTTTTATTTCTAATTACTGTTATTACATAATTTCTAACAACACCACTTTGACTAGTAACAACAATATCAATAATATTATTACCTGTATCTAAATCATAAGAGCCAAGTGAATTATCACCTTTAATTTGAGTAAATAAATTACCTTTATATTTAGTAATAACTGTTGTTGACTTATCAACAGCTTCACCAAACAATTCAATATTATTAGTAGTATATGGAACTTCAATAGTATATTTCATTACACTTTGTTCAAATGAAGGAGTTAAATCACCTTGATCAGTATACATATAATCTATAAATGTATTTGCATATGGTTGTCTATTTACATTTAAAATATAAGTTTCTGTATCAACACCATTACTACTTACTACATCAATAGTTACAATGTTTTGACCAATCTCAAAATTTTCATTTCCACTAATCGAATAAGTAGCATTTTTATCTAAAGGAATAACATTTAAATCTAATTTTTCAGTTTCATAATTAACATTAATATTGTAATTAGTTATATAACTATTAAATTCAGGACTTAACTTATAATTCTTTTCAATTATATTTTCAAGTAAAGGACTAACAATTTCCTTTCTAACTACATTCAAAATATAATTTCTTACATTACCATTTTCTGCTGTAACAGCAACAGTAACAATATTACTACCTACTTTTAAATCATTATTTAATATAGAATAAGTAGCATTTGAATCTTCTAGTAATAAACTTAAATCCAATGTTGTTTCTTCATACTCAACTTCTATATCATAATTATTTAATTCTTTATCAAAACTTGGATTCATAATACCATTATTAACTTGTAAATCACTCAAATAATTATTACTACTTCCTTCTTTGTTAATAATAATTGTATATGATTTTTGTTTTCCAGATTCACTTGTAACAGTAATAACAAAATCATTATTTCCTACAACTAATGGGAAAGTACCATCACCATTTATAGTTGATTGTTCATCTTCTGCAATTGCATTGATTGTAATATTATTAACATCATTTCCAACATTTAAATTATATAATGTCGTAGTTTTAGAAAATTTAGGATTAATTTCAAATCCAACAACTTCTAACAATGATAAATTATTATTATTGCTTGGTGATTTTTCTACATTAATAATATAGTCTTTAGTCGTAACACCATCTTGTGCAGTTACTCTAATAATTACTGTATTAACAGAATCAGTATTTAATTCATTACCAATTATTTCATAAGTAGCATTAGGATCATATGTAACAATCTTACTAAATGATAATGTCTTGTCAGTAGTAGATGTAGTATAAATATAATTATCTTTATCAAATGATGGACTCAATGTTGCATCATTTAATGTAACAGAAGATAATCTTGCATCTGTATTTTTTTGTCTTATAATTACTACTTGATAATCTCTTACTTTACCATCAATACCAGTTACTTTTACTATTGCTAAATTTTTACCTACATTTAAAGTATAAGTACCTAATCCACTAATAGTAGCATTTTCATCAACTAACTTACCACTTAAAGTTACTTTATTTATTTCATATGGTACTTCAACTTCATAATATTGATTATTTTTATTAAATGATGGAGATAAATTACCCGGATTAACTGTTAATGAATCTAAATAATTATCTGATTCAATTTGTTCTTGTCTATTAACTATTACTTTATATTCCTTAGTTAATAATGATTCACTTGTAACTTCAATTATTACTTCATTTTCACCTACAACAAAATTATCATTATTTTTAATTACATAAGAAGATTTTGAATCTTCTAATTCAATATGGAATGTACCTTTTGTTACTTCATAAGGAACATTAACATAGTATTGTATTATATCCGGATTAAATGTTGGAGATATAGCTCCTTCTTCCATCAATAAATAACTTAAATTATCATTATCTGATTTATCTTTAATAACTTCAATAATATAAGTTAATGAAGTTACACCATCTTCTGCTAATGTTACAAATTTTATTTCAGTTGAACCAGTTGGTATATCATTAATGGTAATAGTTTCATTATTAAATCCACCATTAATAGTTGTTGTACTAACTTCTGCAATAGCACTTGCACTAAATGTATTAACATTATTTTCAATATTAACAACATATTTTTTTTCGTCTTTATTAAAATCAGGAACAATAATTCCCTCACTAGTAGTTATTGTTTTTAAATAAGCATTTGCATTTGGCTCTCTATTAATATTTATTATATAAGTTTTTAAATCTTTTGATTCAGAAATAACATTAATTTCTACTTTATTATTACCTACATTTAATGAATAACGACCATTACCTGAAACAGTAGCTAATAAGTTTTCTCTTATTCCATTAACATTAATAGAAGTTACATCATTTGGTACAGTAACATTGTATTCTAGAATATCTTTATCAAAACCAATTACTTTATTATTTGATAAATCAACATATTCTTTATCATAATAATTGTTATCATTATAAACTTCAATATCACTTAAATAATTATTACTAGAAGCTGGACGAACAATTTTTATTGTATATATTCTACTAGAACCATCTTCTGCAATAGCCATAATTCTTTTTATGTTATTACCTAACTTAATATTATTACCATCTAATAATCTATATGTTGTTGTATCTTTAACAGTACTAGTTTCAAAATAAATCTTATTTATTCCTTCATCAACAGTTATTTCATAATCTAATACTTCAGAATCAAATTCTGGACTTAAATCATAATATTTATTATCATCTTTTACTTTTAAAAATTCTAATAAAGAATTATTATTCTTTTCTCTAGTAATAGATAATTTATATATTTCAATAGTTCCTTTTTCTGCAGTTGTTATAATACTAAATTCATTTGCTTTTGTTGTAATTAATTCTTTATTACCAGTACCAGTAACTAATGTAGTTGATGCTTCAGCAATAGCATTAATATCTACATTATCAATTTCATTAGGAACTGTAACAATATAGACACCAGTATTAATTTTATTAAATTCAGGAGCTAAATCATAAATTGTTGAACCATTTGAAACAGTTAAAGACTTTAAATATGTATTTTCATTTCTTTCTCGATATACATTTAATACATACGTTTTTGTTTCTCCATTTGCAGCTGTAACCAAAACATTAATTACATTCATACCAACTTCAAGTTTTTCAGGACCAGTTACAAAATAATTTGCATTAGGATCATCAGTCTTTAAATACATTTGCAATTTCAATATATCTAAACAATCAGGATCAAGATTTTTATCACAAGTAAAATCTTCTACTGTTTTATCTATATTAGTTTGCCAATATTCATATTCATTTGGTACAGAAACATAATATTCAGTTACATCAGGATCATAATTAATATCTCTTTCTGGATCAATAATAACAAATTCTTCTAAATCAGTATTACCTGTCATATCTCTAGTAACTACAAAATTATATACAGAATAATCAACATTTTCAGTTAAATTAGTTCCTTCTGGTTTTAATGAAGCAGCTTCACTCAAAACAGTAATTGTTAAATTATTATCACCACCATGTAATGAAATTTTACCTTCACCATTTAATACTTGATAAGGATGTCCTAAATCAACATTAAAATATAATTGTTTAATTCTTGAAGGAACAGTTAAATAATATGTATGTGTAGCCTTATCAAAAGTAATAACATTATTAGATTCATTTAATAATTTACAAAAGCTAGGATCAGTAGAACATAAACTAGGAACTAAACCATTAATAATAATATTATTAGGATACGGATTATCATTAGCAGGTCTAGTAACATGCATTTTATAAGTTTTTGTATTACCAGCTTCTGCAGTTACTACTATTTCAAAAATAGTAGTTCCAGCTGGAACATCAAATGTTCCTAACCCTTCTATTTTAGCTGTAGAATCTTCTGGTTTTGCACTAATTGTAATAGAAGTTTCATTATCATCTAAAGTTAAATAATAATCTTCTTCACTCATATCATAAGAAGGTGTATAAGTTTTAGAAATAGTTTCTTCAGTTTCGTAATTAGTAGCTTTAACATTTAATGTAGATAAAAAATTATTCTCACTTGGTTGTTTTAACATTGAAATCTTTGCATAACCATCTCCAGCTTTAGCATAATAGCTTGTTGGTGTACTAGAATAATTTCTTGTCGAAACTGTATAAGTTGATTCATTGTTATTAATTGTACAATTATAACAATACATTGATTTAGTAACTTCTTGATATGATACTAATTTTTGGTTAGCAATATAACCAGATCCGCCACCACCAGCATTGATGTTAGCACCAGAACCACCATAGTAGCCTCCGCCACCACCAGAACCAGCTGCTCCATGATATTGTGTAGTTTTTGAACTACCACCATAACCAAATCCACCACAGTCTGTTCCAGCATTATTACAACCAGCTGCAGTTTGTGTACCAGGATAAGCGTGTCTTGCTGTTACATAGTGGTGTGCAAGTAATGAAGTAGGTTCCATACCAGTTGCTCCTCCACCAGAGCCACCAATACCTCCATTTGCACTATTTGTGTAATGGCCTCCGCCACCACCGCCTGAAACAACAATTATTTCATCTCGATTATTTTTAAATTCAGTTAATAGTCCAGGTGAAGAAGAAATATGAGTGGCACCTCCACCTCCAGCAGCTCGAGATCCACCTTCAGAATAAGCTTTTGCAGAACCTCCACCATTATAGCCACCAAGACAAGTAGAATTAGATGAACTACATACTTTACCTTGTCCTCCAACAGTAACATACAATACTTGATCTTTTTTAAGTAACATTACACCTGTTGAATATGCTCCATAACCACCATAATATCCACCATTAGAACCACCTTGTGCTCCCCAAGTTTCAAGTTGATAGTAACCAGTAACAGGTGCAACAAATTCTTGAACAGTACCAGTATATGGATATTCGAAAATAGCATTTTCTAAAAATTCACCTTTAATTATTTTAATTCTATAAGTTGTACTAGGTACATTTGGTTCTGAAACAGTAATAGTTGCATTACCACTAGTTTTTATATATCCAAATCCTTTTAAACTTATTGAAGCTTCTTCATCAAATGTATCAGCAACAACATTTAAAGACATTGTATTAGACATAATTTCAATTGTATATTCTAATGTTTCTGGATCAAATTCAGGTTCATAATCATAATCAACAAAAGATAATGATTTTAATTTACTACTATGAGGTTTAAATACATTTAAAGTATAAGTAGCTGACCTAGTTCCATCCTCTGAAATAACAACCACTTCAAATTTATTATTACCACTGTTAACAGTTAAACTAGAAGGTAAATAAACTTCTTGATTTGTTCTTCCTTTTACAATATCTAAATCTAAATCAACAGTATCATAACCAACAGTAACATTGTAATTTAATGTAGTAGGATTAAATCCATTAATTGATTCATTATTAATTTTTATATCTTCTAAATATTGATAATCAGAAGCTGGTCTTACAGTATTAATTTCATATATTGTAATAAAACCATAACTTGAAGTAACAACAACATTAAACTTATCATTAGGTGTATTAACTTCATAAGTCCCTAATCCAGTAATAACAAAATCATCTTCATAACCACTAACTGCTTTTCCATCAATAGTAATTTTACTTTGTTCTGAATTTAAATTAACATTATAACTTAATGTTTTTTTATCATAACTAGGATTTAAACTTCCAGGATTAACAGTTAAATATGATAATGATGGATTCATTAATTCTTCATCTAATACAAGTTTCATTGTAGTTACAGTACCAGCACCTCCAGCACCAGAACCAGCAGTACGACCCCAAGTTGATGCTCTACCAGAACCACCTATAGCTTGTGTTGTACCTATATTATTAGCATTTCCATAAAATATATTTACAGAACCACCACCAGAAGATCCTCCATAAGCAAATGAATCACCATTTCTAGGAACAGCTGCTGTAGTAACACCATTAGAAGAAATAGTACCTTTATTATCTAAAATAGATGCATAAACGATTAAAAGTCCTCCTGAACCAGAAGCTGTTTGATTATATCTATATCCACTATATTGAGAATTATTAACAAGAACACCAACACCAGGTTGAGCATAGTTCGAACCATTAACACCACAAGCTCCACCACCTGTCACACCATTAGCATTAGTATAAGCTAAACAGTGGTTAGCACCTCCACCACCAGATCCTCCAGCATAAGAAGTTCCTGCAGAACCAGCACTACCATAACTTGAACCACTACCATAATTAGTATATATTAAGGCACCTCCGCCTCCACCACCAGTAGCACGTTGACCTTTTGTAGAACCAGACGAACCAGAAGCATTAGTACCGCATGTACCACAATCTACCATATATCTATTAGCATGAGCACCAGCTGCACCAACGGCAGGTACCATATAATTATCATAAGTACCGTCAGCACCTTGCCAAATATAAACATTTTGACCAGCTTTTGTAGAACCTTTTGCAGTCATTGTAATATTAGAAGTTGATTGAGTAGACAATGTACCTTGAACAAATACAAAAAAACCAGGTTTTCTTACTTGTGGAGTTAAAACAACATTAGCACCTAAAGATAAATTCTTCTTATATTTTAAAATACACATAGCATTATCAGCTGTTGAAGAACAAACTGTAGGAGTTGATGTATAAGATACATCGTCATCAAAAACATATAATTCAATATTATAAGTTTCATCTGATACGGTTAAAGAATATGTTCCACTTACTCTCTCATCATCCATTACCCATAGCAAAATACTATCTGAACTATCAGCTTTAACAGTAATTGGTAAAACACAAAAAAGTATTAATGTAAATATTAATACTGCAATTTTATATAAAAATAAATTGTTAAAAATACGTCTATCCATAACAATTACCAACTTACTATCCTTATATAAAAATTATACTATAAAATACGCACTTTTTAAAGGAAAATCCATAAAAAAACAAGACTTTTTAAGTCTTATTTTTTTACTTCTTCTAATAACTTTTCATGTATTCCAGGTTCTATTAATTCAATAGCTCTAATAGTATTTTCTAAAGCTTTTTTATAGTCACCTTTAAAGAACAATTCTTCTGCATATGTTAAAGAATTATCCAAATTTCTATTAACAGGTCTATATCTATTTCCATAAACAATTGCCATTTCACACATAGCAGCAGTTTTAACCGTTTCATTACTAGTATTATATAATTTTAAAGCTAAATCTCTTGCAGTATCTACTCTAACATTTAATGTTTTAATAGATATAGGTTTCTTTTCTAATTCAACAACCATTTCTTTTATAGCATTATTAGCTTCACTTAATTGAACGTAGAAATATTCAGGAATAATTGGTAATTTGTATTCTTGAATTCTATTTCTAGCACGTTTTAAAATATCTTTAATTTCAAGTAATTCTTTATGTGCTCTTTTTTCATCATCTTCTAAACTACCTAAAGTTTTTAAAGCTTCTTCCAATTTTTCTTCTACTTTAGCTAATCTACCATTTAATAAATTAACTTCTTTAGCTAATCTAGAATAAGCAAATGATTTATTTCTATGAGCATCAACTAATTCATTATAATCTTTCTTAACTTCAGCTACTTCAGTTTTAATAATTTCAATAATTTTAACATCATCATCAGTTAAATCATAACTATATTTGATAACATCCATTTTACGATATAATCCATTATTAATTTTTTCAACTTCATTAGCTCTAACAAGAATTTTTCTAATACTTTCTTCAAATATTTTTCTACTTGTTTTTTCTTTATCAAATTCATTATAAATACCATCAAAATATTCTAACATAGTTTTTAGTTCTAACATTGAATCTTGAACATTTAAAACTTTTAATCTAGCAAATACATCAGATATTTTCTTTTCAGCTTCAGTAATATTATATTCAATATTTAAATATTCAACATTATATCCTTCACTAGTCATTCTTTCACTAATACTCTTAATTTCTTTCATCTTATTAGGAATTAAATTTTTACCTAATAAAATAATAGTAGGAGCATCATTAATAATTATTTGTAAATTACCAACAAGATCATCAATTCCTTTAACAATCTTACCAACTTCTTCATATCTATTATTTTCCATAGCTATTTCAAAAGCAGCAAATAATTTATCAACATTTTCAAATTGTAATTCTAATGGTGCACAAACATCATCATAATCAGCTTTATTTTTATTATATTTAGTAACACATTCTCTATACTTAGTTTTTAAAGCAGTAATAGTTTCTCTATTTCTTTCTTCACTAGTAGTTATTTCTTTAATTTCATCTAATAATAAATTAGCTTTACTCTTAACATAAAATATTTCTAATTCAGCTTTAGCTAATTTTTCATTTAATAACTTATATTTTTTTTCATTAAAACAATCTTCTATTTCAATTAAAGCATCTGTAATTTTTGGAACTTCATATTCTTTAATTTCTTTAAATCTAACTTGCCATTCATCAAAAGTTTCTTTCATTTTTTCATTATTAACTAATGCTTCAACTTTATTAAGTTCACTTAAAATAGATGATGATATAATCAAGTTCTTATCTCTTTCAAGAGTAGTAATCTCTTTTTGATACTTTTTCTTCTCTTTAGCATTAATAATATTAAGAACAATAATAATTATTATTACACTAACAATATAATATGTTATACATGCTAAGATATAAGCAGTTTGACTCATGATTATACCTCCTATTCTAAATAATATTACATATTAATTTTAACACATTTATATATCAAAATATAGTTGTATTTAATATTTTATTAAATACTTAACTAAAAACCTATGTAAAGTCCCTATTTTATTTGACATTTTTAAGATTTATTGTATAATTATAAATGCGATGTAATGGCAGCGCTATTTGCCTAAATATAATGTGTTTACGCCCGGGTTTACTAGTATCTAAGGCTGCCTTAGAGAACGTATCAAAGTAAACTCCCTATATTTAGAAATAGCAACCCTTTCATCAAATATAAAGAAAGGAGAAAAAATTATGGCAAGATATACAGGTCCTGTTTACAAAAAATCTCGTCGTTTAGGTTTCTCTATCCTTGAAAATGGTAAAGAATTAGCTAAACATCCATATGCTCCTGGAGCTCATGGAAATGACAAGAGACGTAAATCAAGTGAATATGGTATCCAATTAGCTGAAAAACAAAAAGTTAGATTAATGTACGGATTAAATGAAAAACAATTCCATAAATTATTCGACAGAGCTTCTAAAATGGAAGGTCCTGCTGGTCACAATTTATTAGTATTATTAGAATCTAGATTAGACAATGTTGTTTATAGATTAGGTTTAGCTAATACTAGAAGAGGTGCTAGACAAGTAGTTAATCATGGACATATCACTGTTAACGGAATCAAAGTTGATATTCCTTCTTACCAAGTTAAAGTTGGCGATGTAGTTGCTGTTAAAGAAAACTCTTTAGAACATCCAGCAATCAAAGCTGCTTGTGAAGCTTGTGTAAGTAGACCAGCTTTCGTAGAATTCGATAAGAAGACTATGTCTGGTAAATTAATTAGAATTCCTGATAGAAGTGAACTTAACGCTGAAGTTAATGAAACTCTTATCGTTGAATACTACAACAGATAATAAAACAAAAAGAAGATTCATAAAAATCTTCTTTTTTTATTTAATTAATTTTTTAAGATTTAAAAATTTATAATGTCTCTCTTTTGCTGATTCACTTATATAAATACCATTATCATCACATATTAACGATTCAGCAAATATTTCATTATTATATTTAACTAATTCATCATTTGTTGCAGATAAAGCAAATTCATTAAATGCTTCTGGTTGATCAGCATATATAGGTCTTAATTTTTCAATAATAGATTCACGTTCAACCATTCCAAATATATAATCTTGTGGAAAAAAATGTTCAACAGTTTGAACTAATTCACTAGATACCAATGAAACTTCTTGATCAGGAGTAGTTCTACAGAATATATGATAGAACTTACTTCCATTAGGATTTTTTCCAACACTAGCTTGACCTTTTAAACACATTAATTTAAATACAAATTTATTTTCTTCTGATAAAGAATCATAATCAATACCAATATTAACACTAACAATATCGCTATCATTAGAATTATCATTATAACATCCTTCAGTATCATTAGATACGGTTTGAATATTTAAATCATATAACATCATAGAAGGTATAACTGTAGGTGTTTCAGAATAATATTTAACGTCATCTTTATTATTAATTGGATGACCTAAACCGCTTATTTGTCTAGCTAAAACATCCTTTATTCTCATACTTTTCATTGCATTTAAATCAATATCTAGAGCAACTTTCATAATAGATTGTCTATTATATTCACTTAATATAACAATATCTTTTGATATTTCTTCGATAGTTTTTTCTTCACTAAACCCATATTTAGCACTAACTTGATTTCTTGCATAAGCTTCCATAATAGATCTAGGAAATTCATCAAAGAAACCATGACTTTCTAAAGTAAAGAAATCAATTAAATAATGATATCTAATCTTATCTCTTCTAATACGAGTAGTTGGATTTACATCAACTTCACCTGTTTTAAAAGGAAATGGACTAATTAACTTTTTAAATAAATCTAATCTATCTTCACAAACACATAATCTTAATAATTGTTCTCCATTATTTCTAATAGCTTCTTCATCAATAACATCATTATTAACACTATCTAAAATAAATAATAGTTGATCAACCATTTGATTATTCCAATTATATCTTTTTTCGTAAAAATCATAACTTCTACGCATAAAAAAACACCCCTTATTGATAATAATTATAATTATCAGGGTGTTTTTAGTCAAATTTTACTATACTCTATATAATTTAGATTTTTTAGATTTTTTAATAACTAAACCTAAACCAATAAGAATAACAATAGCAAATACTGGTAAGAATGAGCCAGTTTTTGGAGAATCAGTTGTACCACTATTTGAATGGTCTACTTCACCCCAAGATTGATTAGCTTTTGTAGTTTGAGCAAGAATATAAGAACCACCACTAGTAGTAATTACTTGAACACTATCTCCTACTACATTAACATCAACTATTTGTTTTTTAAATGTACTTGTATCACTATCACTAGTAATATAAGTTATTCCACCTTCTTTTTTGATAACACCATCTTTATATGAAGGAGAAATTAATAATTCTAATTCTAACTTATCAGGAGCACTTGTATCAGTACTAGTTGATTTTTTAGTACCAGTAATAACTACACTAGCACCACCAGTAGCAGTTATAACTCCATCTTTAATTGTAGCAATTCCACTTGGAACACTAACAATTGACCAATCATATTGATCAGAATTAGGGAATACTTTACTAATATCTAAAGAATCATTAGTATTCATAACAACTCTATCTCCAGACTTAATATCAGGATTAGTTATTTGTTTATAATCAGTAACATATACTGGATTACCTTCACTATTAACTAATACATAAGCACTGATTCTAGTAGGATCCCAACCAGAAGGTAATTTAGTACTAACACTAATAGGATTAGTTGGTGATATAGGATTTCCATCTTTATCTTTATATTCAACATTGATTATTTCTGTTTCATTAACATTACCTGGTTTATCTCCAATAACTTTAGTTTCAACATCTGGATCTTTACCAGAAGGTATTACATCTACTACAGCATCTTTAACATCTGGATCTTCATTTAAATCTTTAGTAGGATCATCTAATACAGGAACAACCACAACATCACTATTAGTTTTTCCTTCAGAATCTGTAGAAGAAATTTCTTTACTAATAACAATTTTAGCACTGTATTCATAATAATCACCAGCACCAACAATAATAGTTGTTCCAGGACCTTTAATAACTAGTTTATCATTTTCAACAACAGCAACATTTGGATTAGTAGTAGTCCATTGTAAGCTACTTACATCTCCATCATAATCTTTAATCAAATCAGAAATATTAACACTACCACCAGTTGGTAATGAAATAGTACCACCAGATGAATATTTAGTTTGAGGTTCAGATGAATTAGGATCTTCACCAATATTATTATTTAATTGATATTCATCAACACTAAATTCTCTTGTTAATAATACATCATCAACTAAAGCATATAAAATATATTGACCAGGATCAGTTAAATTAGCAATTAAAGCATTATTAAATGTAGTTTTATATCTACTTGGATCAGGTGAATTTTTAGCTTTTTCAGCATTTATTTTTTCATTAATTTCATCTATTAATTTATTATATTCCTCTATTTCATTAGTATAAGGAGCATTATAACCTTCGTAAATTTCAATAGCTGATTCTAAATTGTTAATTAAATAAGGATTTGCATTTCTAGAATTATCAACTGCTTCACGATTACGATTAAAAATATCACGACAATTTCTAGGATCATTTATATTAATCATAGTTATTTCAAATCCAGTAACATCATTACTTTGTTCAATATCATCAAAAATTACCATTGGATGACTAACTTTATTTTGAGTTAATCTATTTAAATATTCTTTAAAATAATTGTTACATTCATTAACTAATCTAGTGTATGTTCCAACAGCTGCATCATATCTACTTTTTAAATTATCATATGTAGTTTTAGCATTATCATAATTATCTTTACATCTATTCTTTTTTTGTTCTGCTTGATCTAAAAGATTATTTTTATGATCATAATCTGCTTGAGCAGAATCTCTTCTTCTTTCATAACCAACCAAATCATTTTCTAGTCTACTATGCATAGCTTCTAAATCATTTAATTCATGATTAGTAGAATCAATTTGACTTTGTAAAGAATTAATTTGTTCATAAATTTTTTGATTTTGACTTTCAGTGTCTGAAATTAAATTTTTTTTAAGTTGACGTATTTGTGTTTCCATATCAGAAATCTTTTTTCTTTTATCATCTATTTCTGTACGAATATTTTGCATATTAACTTGACATTGTTCAACTAATTGATTAGCATTAGCTAATTCTTCAGAAGCAGCACGTACTTCATTTTCAGCAGCTTGATATTCGCTTACTGAATTTTCATATTCAGCTAATCTTATTACCATTTCAGTATAAGCATTATCCATTCTTGGTTTAATACTCACAGCGCTATTATAATTATCTATAATAGAAACTGTTTTGTCATAATTTTCATCATATTTTTCATAGAAATATTCAAATATAGGTTCTTTCTTTTTATAATAATCTATAGAAGTTTTGTAATCAGTTATGAACTTACTATTAGAATTCATTTCACTAGTTAAATCATCAATATGATCATTATATTCTTTAAGTTGTTCATTTAACTCTCTAATATATTGTTCATTTATTGAATCTTTTCTAACCCATTGATAATAAATAACTTTTGGAACTCCAGATATCTTTATCTTTAAGTTTTTTCCATATGTAGTTGGAAAACTAGAATCCCATTCAGCAGCATAAACACATACTGGTAAAACCAATATAACAGCTATTAAAAGTAATATTTTTTTTAATTTTGTACAACTCATAACATACACCTCTACTATATAAATTAAGTATATCATTTTAGTCAAATAAAAAAAAGATAAATTTTATCTTTTTTATTTATAAGGAACTAATAAAACAGTACTAGAATTATCTAAATTAATTTTACTTAAAACTTTATTTGCATCATCTAAATTTAAATTATTATATATATCATACATATTATCTGTAATTTTATTATCTGTAAGTATTTCATCACATATTTCACTATTAACATATTCAATATCATCATAGTCATTTATTAAAGATGCAATATTAGCTCTTCTTCTTCTTTTTATTTGTTCTTCATTAATTTCAAGATTATTCATTTTTTCTTTAACAATTTTAATAACCTTTTCTGGATTTTTAGTTTCTATATTAATATCAATAGTAACTACATTATCAAATATATCTCTAGAAGCACTTATTCCAGTAACTAAATTACTAGATAATAATTCTTCTCTTAATAAAGATGTCGATCCAAAATTATTTCTTAAAATAGCACTTAAATAAATATTAACTAATGATTTATCAATATCACCAAATATTGATAAAGGCATTTTATAACTAATTTTAACTTTAGGTATTTCAACATTAGCTTCTATTTCTTTGTAATCACAATTAACTGTTAATGGTTCTTTAACTTCTTTAATAACAGGATTTTTATATTCTACAAATTCTTTATTATTTTGATTTGTTTTAATAATATTAACAGCTTCTTCAGGATTAAAATTACCTGTAATAACAACAAACATATTCATAGGATGATAAAACTTACTATGAATATCAATTAATTCTTCACAAGTAATTTTCTTAACATCAGCAACTTCACCAGTAACTAAATTTCTTCTTTTATCTTTTTTTAATAGGGCTTTATTCATTCCATAATATAATTTATGTCCAGGATTATTTTTACCCATTCTAACTTCTTCAATAATAATACCTTTTTCTTTTTCAACTAACTTAGGAGTAAAATAAGGCTTTTGAACATAATCTAATAAATGTTCTAAATTTTCTTTAAATAAATTAGAAGCAAATACTTCATAAGAAGTAAAATTAAATGTCGTAAAAGCATTAATACTACTACCTAACTTATCAAAATATTGATGAGCAGTACTATTATCATCTTCATTAAAATTAACATGTTCTAAAAAATGAGCAACTCCATTAGTAACTTTAGTATACTCTTCTTCACCATCTAATTTATATTCAGTATGAATAGATCCATATTTAACATTTAAAGTAATATAAAAATTATTGACTTTATCATTAACTAACATATATATAGGTAAACCATTATCACATTTATCATAATATACAGTTTCATCAATTCCTTTTAATATAATCTTTTCCATTATTTATCCTCCCCTGCAAGAAGATATATAGTATTCAATTTAATCTTACTAGCTAATTTCATAATTTCATCTTTAGTAACAGTTTTAAATTCTTTAATTCTTTCATCATATAATGGTAAATTATCTAATTCATTAAATAAATAATTGTTAATAATTCCACCCATAGTATCTTCACTCATTCTAATAGAAGACTCAACTTGCTTTTTAGCATTATCTAATTCTTCTAAAGTAAAATCACCATTAATCATTTCATTCATAGCTTTATTAATTAACTTAATACATAAATCCTTATCTTTTTCATTAATACCAACATAAATCATTAATAATTGATCATATTTCATATACATACTTGATAAGTTATAACATAAACTATTTTCTTCTCTTATATATTTATATAATTTACTAGTTAATCCCCCGCTACCTAAAATAATATTATATAAATGAACTACAAAATCTTTTTCTCTTTTAGAGAAATTATCTAAATTATAAATCATTACAAAAGAATCTTGTTCATATTTACCAGTTTCTCTAACATCTTTAACTTCATCACATAATTTATTATCTACATATAATGGATTATTATTTATATATTTATTATGACTAAATTTATCTTTAATAAGACTAACTATATTATCCATATCTATATTACCTATAATATAAATATCACATTGATAATCATTCATAATTTCATTATATATATTAATTAAATTACTAGTATTAATCTTTTCTAAATGTTCTAAATCACCTAATCTAGATATAGAAGTAATACTATCTTTATCCATATTAATTAAACTTCTTCTAAACGCATATCTAGTAGGATTATCTTTTAAAGATTCTATATCTGCTTTTAATCTATTCTTTACAATATTAAAACTTGTTTCATCAAATTTACCATCTGTAATATTTGGATTTTTTATCATACCAATAGAAAAATCCATAACTTCTTCTAAGAATCCATCTTCACAATATTTAGGATTTAAAAAATCAGTTATAAAAGATATAAAATGATTATTACCAACTACAGATAAACAACCTCTAAAACTTGCACTATATAAATTCTCTAATTCAATACTAACTTCTCTTTTAGTTTTATATTTTTTATTAGAAGCAGCTAATACATCTACAATCATGTTAATATCAGTAATCTTATCTTTATCTAATTTTTTACTATACATAATTTCCATACTACATGTTTTAAATTTATCAGTCTTTATAGTATGAATATTATAATTATCACAGTTATAAATTTTATATTCCATATAAACCTCCTTATTTTAGTATAACTACATTTTAAAAAGTTATATCTTTAATATCTAATTCACCATCAAATACTTTAGTAGCAGGTCCTTCCATAATTACATGATTATTTTCTAACCAAGTAATTTTTAAATCTCCCCCCAATAAATGAACAGTAATAGTACCTCTATAATCATCTAATAACATAGTAGCAACAGCAGAAGCACAAGCACCTGTACCACAAGCCATAGTTTCACCACTACCTCTTTCCCAAACTCTCATTTCAATTTCTCCATCTTCTGAAGGACGAACAAATTCAACATTAGTTCTATTTGGATAAAAAGAATCATTTTCCATAACATAACCATCTTCTAAAACCATTTTATCAGTAATATTACTAACAAAAGTAACACTATGAGGATTCCCCATAGATACATCATATACTGTATATCCATTTATTTGATGTTTAATTTTATCAATAGATAATTCACTTCCATCATGACAAGTAGGAACACCCATATCAACTTTAACACTCTCAACTTTCCCATCAACAATATTTAAGTCTAAATGTTTAATTCCTGCTAATGTTTCAACAGTAATACTAGTTTTATCAGTTAATTTGTTATCAAAAACATATTTACCAACACATCTAATACCATTACCACACATTTCACCTTTAGATCCATCTGCATTATATATTTGCATAAAAAAATCAGCTTTTTCACTTGAACCAATAGTAATAATACCATCAGCTCCAATACCTTTATGTCTATCTGATAAAAGAACAGATAATTTCCTATAATCATCACATTTTTCTACCATATCATTTATATATATATAGTCATTTCCTAAACCATGCATTTTTGTAAATTTCATATTAATCACCTATTAATTATTATACCATATTTAAATACCATAAAAAAACGGATATTAACTATCAGTTTTTAATTTCATCAATAGTTACATCGCCTATTCTTAATAATACAATATCACGAAATTAAAAAATCATATCAAAATAACAACATTTACAAATAAAAAAAGACCATTTTGGTCTTTTATTTATTTTGATATATATAATTAATACCAGTTACCTTTTTAACATCAGTAGCAATTTTTACTGATTTACCAGTAAATCTATATAAATCACCACTATTATTAGTAACACTATAATCTTTAATATAATATAAATATCCTTTATTTACATAATTAAATGAATATACATCAGTATCAATTAGTTTAGACTTACTTCCATTATATACATATAAGTCTCCACCTTTATTTTCGTAATTTTTAAAGTAATATAATTTCTTACCATCCATACCAACTACAGTATTAGCATATACTACATTAGTATCTAATTTACGAGGTTTAGCAGTAGTAGACTTATATAAAGTACCACCTTCATCATCTACATCAGCTACATAATAAACACCATCTTTATATTCTTTAACAGAAGAAATACTTACTTGATCAATAACTGATTTAGATTTTTTAACTTTATTACCTGTAATTTGTGCATATCTTAATTCATTATTATCAGTTACATAATAAATAGATTTATTCTTAAATATCATTGCTGAATAAATAAAATCCATATCTTTTTGTACAACAACAGAATCTTTATTACCTTTAGCATAATGTAAGCTATATAAACCATCTTTTAATTTAGCATATACAATCATTTCATTATCTAAATCAACTTCAAATACTCTATAAATAGATTCATCTATCTTGTGACTTCTACCATCATAATAATATAAAGCACTTACTTCATCAGAAGCTTCATAATACATCTTACTAGCATTTTTATTAGTATTGAAACTAGTTACATTACTAGCAACTTTTTCTTCTTTACCATTCATTTTTTGAACAATTAAATTATTATCTTTATCAATATATACTATTTTTTTACCATCTTCAGTAATTTTAGTTTGATTAACATAATTAGTATTAAAATCACCAGATACTTTTCTTCTATCTGCTTTTTCTTTATATACTTTAATATATAAATTATTATCACTAATATATAAAACATATTTATCATTAAAATCAATAATAGAACTTACATCTTTATCAATTTTAAATGCATCTTTCTTACTACCTAATTTATAAGCATATAAATTACTATCTTTATCTAAAGCAATAACATACTTATCTAAAGGAGTAAAATAATAATTATAAACATTACTAATTATCTTAGTAGTACTATCTTTATGTTTACTATCATATAGATGTAATGAATCACTCTTTTTAAATAAAATAAATCTATCTGTAGTATTAGCATATTTAACATTATCTGTATTATCATTATTAGATAATTTAATAGATTTATCTTCATTTTTAGCTTTCTTATCCATTAATACTAAATCACCATCTTTAGTATTAAATACTACTGGATAATCAACTTGATCACCTTTAACTACTCCACTAAATATTTTAACAACAACTAATAAACCAATAATACCAGCAATAACTATTAATAAACTAATATTAAAAATCTTAATATTCATTATTTTTTTAATACATTTACCTATAGTTCTAAGTATCTTTTTACTTAATTTTTTAACCTTATCCATTTTATACACTTCCCTTATAAATTATAATATCTCTATTTATTAAAATCAATTACATTTCTTATATTGAGAAAAAATAAAATCATCAGTCATACCAGCTATATAATCAATAACTTTTCTCTCATCACTAGTTGATTCAATATATTTAGAATCCATACTATTTAAGAATATTTTATAAATATCACTAGTAATATTATTATGTTTAACATCATCTAAACATTTCTTAAATACAGTATTAAACATTTCTTCATACATTAATACATTATCAGGTGTATTAGCTACACTATATATTTTTTCATAATTAATTTTCTTTAATGTTTTAATAGCTTCAAATATATCATCGCTTAAAGCTAAATAATCTTTATCCATACTATTATTTAATAAATCTTTAATAATAGTATCTATTATATTTGCATTAGTAGTACCTAATACAGTAGTAACACTTGAAGGAATATCTTCTTCATTTATAATACCCATTCTAATAGCATCTTCTATATCTCTACCAATATAAGCAATAATATCACTTATTCTAACTACACAACCTTCTAATGTCATAGGTCTCATTTTAGCTATTACACTTTGATCTTTATATGAAGCATAATATTCTTCTAAGAATTGTTCTTTACTTTTATCTTGTGGTCTATATTCTTTTAATTCTAATTCACCATTATGGCACATAATAGCATCTAATACTTGTAATGTTATATTACTACCTATACCATTATTTTCTACAAACATTAATGTTCTAACACTTTGTATATTATGATTAAAATTACCTTCACCACATTTATTACTTATATCATTTAATATTCTTTCACCAATATGTCCAAAAGGAACATGACCTAAATCATGACCTAAAGCAGCAGCTTCAATTAAGTCTTCATTTAATCTTAAAGCTCTACCTATAGTTCTAGCTATCTTACTTACCATTTGAACATGTGTCATACGTTTACTAATATTATCATTATCATTAAATGAAAATACTTGAGTCTTATCCATATATCTTGTATAAGATAAACTATATATAATTCTATCTACATCTCTAAAAAATGGAGTTCTAAAATCATCATCTATTCTATTTTCAAATCTATATGCAGCATCATCAGGACATGCATATGGCATAATATAACTATTTTTTAAAGACATATTAACTTTAATTTTATCTGTATTCATACTACCACCTAACAATATAATACCATAAAAAAAGAAATAACTAAGTTATTTCTTTACATTACTATTATTAAACTTAATAGTATTCCCATCTACAAATGTAATTTCAAAAGTATCTAACGGAATATCATCACTTACATTATTATTACTTAAATAATGAACAGAACCATCTAAATAATATAATTTAAATACACTTCCAGTTAATATTTCAAAACCTACTACATTTTCACTAGTATAATATAAATCTACTTTACCATTAGTATATCTATTAATGTTATTACCTTCCATATAATAAACACTACCATTATAGAAATAAGCATTAGTTTCTAATACATCATAATTAACATTAACAATAACATTATTTTTATTATTAGATATATCATATAAAGCTAAATCATTATTAGAACTATATGTTAATAACATACTATTAGTACCACTAAAATCTACTATATGATCTAATATAGTTTTAGATTTTTCACTAACCACATCATAACTACTTAATCTATTACCATCTAAATAATAAATAATACCGTTAAATAAATACATATTAGATACATTATTTATAATTTTCTTAATATTACCATTACTTAATTCCATAACATTAACATTATTATCATTTAAATAATATAATTTATTATCATAAATATAACCTTTATCAATTACAATCTTACTAATATCTTTTCTTTCATATTTATCATTAGTATTAATATAGAATATACCTTTAGAATCAGAAAAATACATATTATCATCTATAGTATCAATATAAACAATATTATTATCACTATATTGATATTCATATTTATCTCCTTTTAAAGAAACAATATAATCGAATTCTTCTAAATCAATTAATTTATATGTAAAAGTTTCTTTAGCTGCATTATTAGCAACTACTACTTCTTTTTGTTTATCTTTAATAGAAAACTTAATATCTCTATACTTTTGAACACCAATAACAGCAAGTACAACTAATACTAAAACAATTAAAACAACAATAGCACCTATATAATTATTATCGTTATTCATCATATTGCACACCTCTATTATTAATATAATAACATAAAAAAAGAGTATATGAAATACTCTATTTTATAATTTTTATCATTTCAGTTTTTTCATAATCTTCGGTTTCAATAGATAAATTTTTACTTTTCAATCTATCTTTAATAATTCTACCAACAAAATTATAAATAATTGAGAAGATAGGTACACCAATAATCATACCTATTACTCCGAACATACCACCAAATATTAATAATGAGAATAATACCCAGAAACTACTTAATCCAGTTTTATTACCCATTAATTTAGGTCCTAAAATATTACCATCAAATTGTTGTAATACAAAGACAAATATAATAAATGGAATACATTTTTGAGGTGCAACTAATAAGATTAATAATGCACTTGGTACAGCACCAATAAATGGTCCAAAATAAGGAATAATATTAGTAACACCAACTATAACAGCAATAATTAAAGCATATGGCATTCTAAATAATAACATACCTGCAAAACATATAAGACCAATGATTAATGAATCAATTAACTTAGCTGAGAAAAATCCCATAAAGATTTTATCAGTATATGAAACATTATCTAAAATAACATTAATCTTATCATCATCAAATAAACTATATAACAACTTTCTTATTTGACCTTTAAATCTTTCTTTATCAATTAAAATATATACAGCAATGATATATCCAATAATAAAGTTATAAATAAGCTTAAATGTTTTAAATATACCATTACCTAATGACGATATTAAATCATTTAACATACCATCATTAACCCATCCAATAAATGTATCTGATACTTTACTATAATTATCATTAATAAATTCTCTAATAGAATCAGATCCACCAAATACATGAATTAATATTTCTTTAGTATTATTAACATATTCAGTTACATTAGTAACAAACATTTGTAAACTACTAATTAATTCTGGTATAAAGAAGCTAAATAATAATACTATAAAACCTACAAATATAACAGTAGTAGTAAATAAAGACATTGTTCTTGCAAACTTTCTTTTATTACCACCTTTAACTATTTTATCAGCTAATTTATTATAAACTTTCTTTTCAAACCAAACAATACAAGGATTTAACAAATAAGCTATTACTAGACCATATATAAAAGGCATAAATATATTTAAAATAGCTACTATAAAGTTTCTAATATAATACCATCTATATATAGCAAAGAATAAAACTAATAATGCACATAAAACACAAAATATAGTTAATCCCCACATTAAATAATTATTATTTTTAATTTTTTCTTTCATATTAATCAACTCTATCTAACAATAATCTCTATATCTGACATAGGATATGTAACACATGGATGAATAAAATTATATTTCTTATCGGCATTAGTTCTTTTATCATTTATAACTTTAACTTTACCTAAGACTAATTCACTTCTACAAAATCCACATGAACCATTATGACATTTACTAGGAATATAGATACCAGATTCCTCAATAGAACTCATAATAGTTTTATTATTATAACACTTGGTTTCATATTTTACATCATTTATATATATTGTCAAATTATACTCTTGTGACTTTCTAACATTACATCTAGGCATAAAATTTTCATATCTAACGTCTTTCTTAGATAATTCTAAAGCTTCTAATTCTCTATCTAAATATTTAAGTAATCCTTCATTACCACTAATAAATATACTAGTATCACTATCATAATATGTTTTAATCTTATCTAATGATACATATCCACTTAAACATTCATCTTTTAATTCTTCACTTAATACATATATAACTTTAATTCTACTAGTTCTTTTATCTAAATCATATAACTCATTATAATAAACTATATCTTCCATTCTCTTAGCGCTATAGAATACAGTTAAATTAACATCCACATCACCAGATACAATTGATTCACCAATAGAATATATTGGTGCAACTCCAGTTTCATCTCCAATAGCAATTATCTTCTTTTTATCTCTAATACTATTATGATAGAAATTACCAAAAGGGGATGAACTAACAATAATATCTTCTATATTAGCATAATTAAATAAATAATTATTTAATTGATCATCATCATTTAAAACAATAATTTTATATTCACCTTCATTAGCTAATGTAGGTGTACTAACTATATGATAAGGTCTAGTAATAAACTTATTATCAATTCTTAAAGTTAAAGCTATTTTTTGACCAGCTTTAAACATTGGTAAACTACCACCATCTTCACCAACTAAACTAATTGTTTTAACATTCTTACTACTAGATTCAAT
The DNA here is from genome assembly GCA_016296185.1 of Bacilli bacterium. Lineage (GTDB taxonomy): Bacteria > Bacillota_I > Bacilli_A > RF39 > UBA660 > Coprovivens. The sequence goes on along the minus strand of JAEDJT010000001.1, from coordinate 2,791 downwards.
ATTTTTTATTTTTAATACTTTTCTACTAGGTAGTGAATTAATAGTTAAATCATTAATACTATTAGATACATCTTTTAATACTTCTTTACCAGTATCAATCCATTCTTTTCTACTCTTAGTTATATTTTTAAATTTTTCATCATTAAAATTACTACTAATCATTACTTATCACCACCTAAATCATGAATAATATTTAAAGCAGCTTCTAAACCAGTAACATAAGAAGAACATTGATTATATATATCACCATTTAATCCACCACATAAATATAAACCTTTAACATATTCCTCATCATTCTTACACATAATTCTATTTATTAAATTATCTTCACCACTAAATTGATATCCAAAAATACTACCTTCAACACTACCATTAACACCAGCAACATCAACTGGAGTAACTACTTCTATTTCTTCAATATAATTTCTTATTCTTATCTTAGTAGCTTTTTCAAAACTATCAATTAATTGATCAGTAATGTTATTTTTAATTTGTTCATAATTATTATTATTTAAATTTTTAAAGCAATCATCAAAATATAATGTTGATAACTCTAATATACAAGTACCTTCAGGACTAGCATCCCTATTAGCTACATTTAATACATTAGCAATTAAATTACCGTTATTAATATCTTTCATTCTATTGTATTCTAAATCGCTATCTAAAGAATGATAAATAAAGTAATTATAACTATCTAATCCTAAATCATCACATGATACATTTAAACCTAAATAAACACTAAATAATCTACCACCTAATTTAGCAGCATTCATATATTTTAATGCTTTCTTAGGAATCTCATCAGTATTAATTAAATTACTATATACAGTAGCCATATCAGAATTCATAATAATATGATCAGAATAATATAAAGTACCATCATATAATCTTAATCCAGATACAACACAATCATCTACCATTAATTTAATAACTTTACTATTATATTTAATAGTTCCACCTAATTCTAAATACTTATTTAATAAAGCATATGAAATACCATAACTTCTATCTTTTGGTATAGCTAAACCACTATTAATAGCATCATACATAAATATTGCATATTGTACAAAAGATAATTCAGTTTCAGGACTACCAAAATACATCCAATAAGCATTTAATATTTCTTGAGCATCTAATGGAATATCTAATATATCCATTACTTTACTTATAGATAAAGTAGCTATCTTAACAAAAGTAGGATATTGTTCACTCATAAAATTATAATCTACATTACTGTTTTCTCTTTTTATATATTTCATAGCTTCTTTACATTCTAAAGCTACATTAAAGAATTCAGTCATTACTTCTTTACTATTTGGAACATAACTTTCCATTTGATTAATAAAATTATCTATTCCAAAAGGCATTTTATAATCAGCAATATAACCACTCTTACCAACATCTAATGTTATTACTCTAAATAGATTAGGTAAAGAACTAAATTCCATTTGATCATCTATATCTAATTCATTTAATAAACCCTTAATATTAAAAGATTCTTGAGGTTTATCTAAAAATAATGTATGAAATAAAGGTTCAAATTCAAATCTACCTCTTACTATTGATTTACAAGTACCACCTATATCATTATGTTCATCTAATAGTAAAACATTATAACCTTTCTCTAATAATGTTAATGCAGATACTAAACCACCATTACCAGCACCAACAACTATTGCATCATAATTATTATTCATGATAACACCCTCTATCCTACTATCCATTATAACATAAAAAGAGAGTATTTCTACTCTCTAATTCATTATTCTCTCTAATAACTTTTTCTTAAATATTAGATAATATATCAATGAAACAATACAACCTATAATAAATAATACAGATAATCCCATTTGCATATATTTATAATTACCTAATCCAATAGTTATTGTAAAATAACCTAATAATATAATACTAATCAATGTAGGTATATAAGATATAACTCTTTGTCTTACAATAACATTATCATTAATTTCATCTTTAATAATAAATCTATAATCTAATAATAAAGATAAAGCTTCTATAAACATAGTAAAACATAAAGGCATTAAATAAACCATTACCATTAAATATTTACTAGGTCTAAAATAAATAATAGATAAAGTACCATTTATTAATATAAATATACTACTCATTAATACACCACATATCCATTTAGATAATAATACTTTACCTATCTTAATAGGCATAGCCTTAACCATATTAATATTATCTTTTTCCATACTAATACTACATATATTAAAACAACCTAAAGTACACATTGTACTTAATACTACAGGTACTAATCTATTAATATAATAATTTACATCAGGAATACTACCAATTTTACTATATGGTATAGATATAAATAAAATAATAAGTAAAATACTTAATATAGATCTAAACCACATAACATTACTAAAATATATTTTATTATTAAATAAATATCTAATATCTTTTCTTATATAACCAAATAATTTATTCTTCTTACTTAATCTTTTTAATTTAAAACTACTACTCTGTTTAACTCCTTTTAACAAAGAACATATCTTACTATAATTATCAGATACTATATAAGAATATATAATCATAATACCTATATTAATTAATATATATATAATAAACATAATATTATTATCATTAATAAACATATCTTTAACTAAATACATTATAGGATATACTCTACATACTCTATTAATAATACCTATAATACTATGTACTCTACTAACATAATAAATACCAATACCTAATATAATAAATACTATTAACCTAATTATCATAGCAATTACATTATTATATATATACTTAAAAT
>JAEDJT010000087.1 GCA_016296185.1 Bacilli bacterium | reverse complement strand
ACCATAACCTTCCACATCATAATCGTACTCTATTATTTTTCCGTCAGCTGCAGATATTTCATAATCATATTCCTTATTATTGTTATAGAACTCTATGTCATAAAATTCTACACCATTATCCATATCAGCTTCTGCATTTATAAATGAAACTTCTTTGCTAGTTAAGTTTGCATGATTTAAAGCTATTTTCTTTGCCTCATCTAAAGTTATTTTGCTACCTTTATTTTCCTTAGCTACTGTATTATTAGTTTGTGTATTTACACTTTCATTACTTTGTACTGTTTGAGTATTATTTTGTGCTGTTTGAGCGCTATTTTGTGATGCTTGAGTACATCCTATTAATCCTGCACCCATTCCCATTATAATTGTTGTTAATAATATTTTTTTCATTTTATCTCATCCTCCATAAATTATCTCTTTAAATTTTTTATTAAATATATATACTTATTGTTGTATACTTGTCTAATTCACTGTCAATAGAAATTTTTCCATTATAATTTTTTACAATTCTACTTGCTATTGATAAACCAATTCCAAAGGAGTTATTTTTAACTCTAGATTTATCAACTTTATAAAATCTTTTCATAACATTATTAAGTTCATCTTTAGGTATTCCCATACCATTATCTTTTATCTCCAGATTTACCTTATTATCTAAATGTCTTAATTTTATTTCAATTTCTATATTTTCTTTATTGTTATATTTAATTGAATTATCAATAAATATAATTAGTAGTTGTTTTAAATCATTTGGATCAATTTTCATCTTAATATTATCTTCAATGGAAGTAATATATTTTACATCTGGATTTAATACATTATAGTGTTCTATTACCTCTTCAATTATTATTTTAGGGTTAATTTCATCAATTTTACTTAAATCCACTTCTTCTTTTTCAGTTTTAGATAATAGTAGCATATCATTTACTATCTTCTTTAATCTTTCAACTTCATTTAAACATATGTCTATTGACTTTTCTAATCGCTCTTTATCGTTTTTACCCCATCTTTTAATCAAATTTAGATGTCCTTGAAGAGCTGTTAGTGGTGTTTTTAATTCATGTGAAGCATCTGAGACAAATCTACTTTGATCTTCAAAGGCATCTTCTAAATCGTCCATCATTGAATTAAAAACAATTTTCATTTTATCTATTTCATCATTAAATCCTGAAACTTCTGCTCTTGCATTAAATCCTTTTTCTTTTATTTCATTCATAGTTGTTATAAAATTTCTAAGCCTATTTATAAAGTTTTTAGAAACATACATAGCCCCTATAGCACTTAAAATTAATCCTAAAATTAAAGTAAGTCCTAAGGTTGGTAGATATCCTTCAATAAAGTCATCAAATAGATCATTTTCCCTAATTATTTGTATTAGATATTCAGAATTATCTATTTGTATTTTACCTGTCATTATCATATAGGGCTCAAACTCAATAAATTTAGATTCTACTTTATTCTGATCATATTCATAATTAGGTTTAATATATTGCCATACATCTGACTTGGTTTCAAAATATATTTCATCATTAGAATAAATTCTAATATATTCATCAGAATCATCGGCAGTTAATTCTTCTAGATATTCATAAAATCTTTTTTGTGAAATATCATTATTAACATTTTCAGACAAATTTGAAAGAGATTGATAGGTATTTGTTAATAAATCTCTTTCATAATCATTTGTAAATGTGCCAAATATAATTAATTGAGCTATTGCATATATTACTAAGATTAAAACTATTACAAAAAAGGATTTTCTTGTTATTTCTAAAAATATAGGAAGCTTTTTACTTTTCATACTTTAGCTCCTCATAATATAGCCAACTGATCTAATAGTTTGAATATACTCTTCTTTATTTTCATTATTTAATTTTGATCTTAAATATCTGATATATACATCTGTAACATTAGTTTCTGGTTCATATTCATATCCCCAGATTTTTTCTAGCAATTCATCTCTTGTAACAACTTTATCTTTGTTATCTATTAATATCATTAATAACTCATACTCTTTATTAGTTAAATTTATTTCTTTATCATTTCTTGAAACAGTTCTTGAATTTCTGTTTATTACAAGATCTTTAAACTTAACTATATGGTTATCTAGGCTATCAACTCTTCTAAAAATTGCATTAATACGAGCAAGTAGTTCTTCTATTGCAAAGGGCTTTGGAATATAATCGTCTGCTCCAATTTGAAGACCATTAACTTTATCAGTTACACTATCTTTTGCACTAAGCATTATTACAGGAGTATTTTTTTCTCTTTTTAACCTTCTACATATTTCAAATCCATTCATGGATGGAAGCATAATATCTAATATTATAAGGTCGTAATCATTTTCTAGTGCTTCTTTAAGTCCTTCTCTGCCATCTTCTTTAATGGAGACTTGGTATCCTTCATATTCTAATTCTAATTTTACAAAATCAGAAATGCTGGATTCATCTTCGACTATTAAGATTTTCTTCATTTACAATCACTCCTTTTTCCTTCTGCCTTAGAACTAATATAATTATATAATAGGGTTTTATACTTTTCATGAAACTAAGATGAGATTCAAATTAAAAAATTTTAATTTATTTTAATATTATTTCTAAAGTGGCTTTTATTATAGTTTTACACCATATAAAAATACTATCAACT
>JAEDJT010000009.1 GCA_016296185.1 Bacilli bacterium | reverse complement strand
TAATATTAATTGTATTTACATCACTTGGAACATTAACTACATAAGGTCCTTGATTAGTTTTTATAAAACTGCTAGTAAAGTTATAATCTGTAATATTTAAATCACTTAAGTAATTATTTTTACTAATTGCTTTATTGACTTTTATTGTATATGTCTTAGTAGTTATCTTATCTGGTGCTGTTACTAATATAGTAATAGTATTATCACCTGATACTAAATTCTTGTTACCACTAATCTTAACTGTAGCACCATTATCAGTTGGTATTGCAATAACATCTAATTCATCTATCTCACTACCTATTTCCATACTATATTCAGTTGTTAATTTACTAAATAATGGTAAGTAATCATGTCCGGTTACGCTTAAACTTTGTAATGTTGCATCATTTGGTTCTGTTCTATATACAATTACATCATATTCATTAATTGAACCATCTTGTGCTTTAACTGTTATTGGTATTACATTTCTTCCAACACTTAATTTAATTAAGCCATCACCAGTAACTATTGCTCTTTCATTTTCAGGTATTCCTTCAATATTTAATTCATTAACTGAATTAGATACTGTAACAGCATAGTTATTTATATCTGGATGGAAATCTGGTGTTAATGTACCATTATCAATTGTTAAACTAGATAATCTATTTGAAAAATAGATATCAGGTTGTAACATTACATTTAGTTTATAATCTCTTGTTGTTCCATCTTCTGCTGTTACTCTAATAACTACAACATTTGGATTTTTACTACTTGTGAAGTTTTCATTACCAACTACTTTTGCAGTTGCTGTATCACTTTCAAGTATATAAGTTAATTCACTTAATGATTTAACATTATCTCTTACGTCTACTTGATATTCTTGTGTATTTTTATCAAATGCAGGACTTAATATACCATCTACATTTAATTCTTTAATATAGTTATTGCTATCTTTTGCTCTATTAACATTAACTTTATATTCTTTAGTGTGTCCATCAGGATCACTAACAGTAAATAATATTTCATTATCACCTGTACTTAAGTTATAAGTACCACTACCTGTTGTTGTTACTTTGCTACTTTCAGGTAATGCAACAAATGTAATTTCATCTTGATCATTTTCTAAATTAATATTATATTCTAAAACTTCTTTATTAAATACTGGATCTAATGTTCCAATATCACTTACTAATGTTTTTAGTGATAAATTATATTCTCTATAAATATTTAATGTATAAATATTTACACTACCATTTTCTGCAGTTACAAATAATTGATGAGTATTATTGCCGTTATTTAGGTATACATCACCATTTCCAATTACTGTTGCAAATTTATTTTGTACTGTAGATTCAACTTTAACTTTTTCAGTGTTATATGGAACTATAACATCATAAGTTAGTTGATTTTCATTGTACGCAGGATCTAATGAATAATAATTATTATTTGTATCAAATACCTTAATGTTTGTTAATCTATTATTTGAATTTGCACTCTTATTAACAATTAATTGATATGTTTTACTTGTTGATTTATCTTTTGATTCAACAATAATATTTATTATGTTATTTCCTGTAATTAAATTTTCATTACCAGTAATTTTTATTGTACTTGATTTATCTTCTGGTATAGCTTCTATTGTTAATTTATTAACATCTTCATCTACATCAACATGATATTTAGTTATTCCTCTTTCAAAGTTTGGTTTTAATTCGCCTTCTTTTACTTTTAGAGATGCTAAATCAACATTTTTTGAAGATTCTTTTATTACATTAACTTTATAGATACTTACAGATGCACCTGTTAATGAAGTAGCTGTTAATGTAAATATATTTGATCCTGTATTTAAATCATATTCACCAGTTCCTGTAATAACTGTAGTTGGATCAACTGGTATAGCTTCTATTGTAGCTTTATTAGAAGTTGATGATACAGTTGTTGTATATTCATACACTGTTGATCTAAATTTAGGAGTTAAATCCCAGAATATACCTGTTGAAACTGTAATATTTTTAATGTAACTGTTTTCATCTCCACTTTTTATAATATGGATAATGTACATTCTTTCTGAACCATCTGGTGCAGATACTATTACTGTTGCATCATTTTCACCTTCTGTTAAATAATTATATCCATTAGGTGTAGCTAATGAATTTGTATCTTCAGGTACTGCATTTATATCTACTTCTTCTATATCTTTTTCAATATATATTGTGTATTCTTGAATCTTCTTATTGAAGTCAGGATATAAATCGTAAGTTTTATTATTGTGAGAAATATTTAATTCTTTTAAGTATGTATTATTTGATTTACATCTTTCTACTTCTAGATTATATGTTCTTGTTAATTTATTCATACCATCATAAACTTCTATTGTTACGTTAGTTTTTCCTAATGGTAATTTATAATCTTCAATATATTCATCATCAACTTTAATTTTTACTGTTTGTTGATTATTCATAGTTTTTGCAAGAACATCTAAATTTGTATATTCATAAGGTACTTTAATTGAATAATTAATTACATCTGTATTGAATGTTGGATTTAAGATACATTTATCATCAATACATAACTTATCATCATATCTTTCATCATCTTCGGATAATTCATTATCTAATCCGTTTAAATATAAATCTTTTAATCCTTCATCTTTTAATATATTTCTATGAATATTGATTGTATATTCTTCAGTTGTTCCATCTTCTGCTGTAACTATTATAGTTGTTTGTGTTACATCACTATCTAATGTAATTATTCCATCTCCACTTAATACTATTGATGTTTCTGATGAAGGAATTGCTGTTATTTCAATCTCTGTTTCATCTTCATATTCAAATACATCATATGTATGAGTTTCTGGATCAAATGATGGTTTATAGTAACCTTTATCAACATTTAATTCTTTTAATGTCGCATCATTACTTAAATCTAACTCTAATTTTAATTTAAATGTAGATGATGTTGTTCCATCTTCTGATACAACTTGTACAATAAATGTATTATCACCATCTTTTGTATATGTTAATGTTTCAGTTTTATTAACTGTTGCATTAGGATCACTAGTTACAACAATTACGTTATCTTTTGTTAACACAACATTCTTAGGAATTAACCAAACATATTCTGTTACTGTTGGATTAAATCCTGGTTGTAAACTTCCAATATTAACTTTTAAATCATTTAAATCTGCATTGTTACTTAATGCTTTTTTTACACTAATTGTATAAATTTGTTTTGTAAATCCATCTGGTGCAGTAACAATAACTGTATACTTATTATCGCCAGTTGTACTTAACATCAAGTTTGTTCCTTTACTGATTTTACTATTTGGATCAGCTGCAATTGCGATTACTTCACTACTTTGTAAAATCTTTTTATCATTAGGAACATTAATTGTGTATTCAGTATTTGCTGGATCAAAAGTTACTTTGTTTCCAAACTCATCTACAAAATCATATCCTGTAACAGATAATTCTGATAATAATGCATTATCTGTTCTTTCTTTATTGATTGTTATTGTATATGTTTTTATATCACCATTTTCAGCTTTAACCGTAATTATTCTAGTACTAATTCCATCTGGTACTATTCCTATTTCTGTACCTGATACAATTGCACCTGGATCTTCTGTATATGCTTCAAATGATAATACTGATACTGAACTGTCTAAATTTAATACATAATCTGTTTTAGTATAATCAAATAATGGTTCTAATGTTCCGCTACTTGGAATTATGTCTGTTAATAAGTTATTTGAACTCTTTTCTCTTTCAACTATAACTATATATTCTCTTGTAGATTCATCTTCTGCTGTAACTGTTAATGTATAAGTATTAGTTCCAGTTTTTAAATCAAATGTTCCTGTTCCTGATACTTTTGATGTTTCAGAAACTGCATTTGCTGTAATAGTTACATTTGGTGTTCCTGCTGGTACTGTTAATAAGAACGTATTGTTATCAATTAATTCATCTTTTGTAGCATCTAAAGATTTTGATTTTGTTTCTACATGTAATGAATTAAGTCTTGTATTTCCATCTTTTGATCTATTAACAATTACCTTATAACTTCTTGTAATTCCACTTATACTTTTTACATTTATGTAGATTTCATTTTCACCAGTATTTAAGTTATAAACTCCTAGTGAATTATCACCTTTTGTTTGTGTGTAAGTTGTACTATTAAATATTGTTGTTACAGTAGTTGATTTATCTACTGGTTCACCAAATAATTCAATTTGTTCTAATGTATTAGCTACATTAATTGTATAACTCATTGTTGTTTGATTAAACTTAGGTGTTACATCTCCATTATCTGTATACAAGTAATCTAAGAATGTATTTGCATATGGTTGTCTTGTTACATTTAATGTATATAATTCTTTATCTACACCATTACTACTTGTTACTTCAATTGTAACTATATTATCATCTACTATGAAGTTTTCATTTCCAGTTACTGTATAAGTAGCTTTTTTATCTTTTGTAATTATACTTAAATCTAATTTTGTAGTTTCATAGTTAACATCTATATTGTAATTATTTATATAACTATTAAATACTGGATTAAGTGAATAATTCTTTTCTGTAATATTTTCTAATAATGCACTTACTATTTCTTTTCTAGTTACATGTAATATATAGTTTCTAATACTTCCATCTTCTGCTGTAACTGCAACTGTTACAGTATTATTACCTACTTTTAAGTCATTATTTAATATTTGATATGTAGCATTTTCATCTTCTGTTAGAATACTTAAATTCAATGAAGTTTCTTCATATTCTACTACCATATCATAAGCTAGTGTTTCTTTATTAAAATCACCATTCATTGTTCCATTATTTAGTTTTAAATCTTTTAAGTAATTATTATCACTTCCTTCTTTTGTAACAACTATTGTATATGATTTAATTGTTCCAGCTTCACTTGTAACTTCAACAGTAACATAGTTAGGACCTACATTTAATGAATGTACTCCATCACCAGTTATAGTAGCTTGAATATCTTCAGGTAATGCTATTACATTAATGCTGTTAATATCATTACCAACTGTTAAATTATATAAAGTTGTTGATTTATTGAAGTTTGGATTGATTGTATATCCATCTACTTCTAAATTACTTAAATTATTGTTTTTACTAGGAGATTTACTTACTTTTATTACGTAATCTTTTTGTGATACTCCATCTTCTGCAGTAACTCTAATAATAACTTCATTTTCTACATCTGTTGTCAAATCATTTCCAATTATTTCATATGATGCATTACTATCTAATGGAATAATCTTACTTATTTTTAATGTTTTATCTGTTGTTGCAGTTGTATATTCATATATATCCTTATTAAATGATGGACTTAAAACTGCATCTGTTAATACTAATGATGATAATCTAGCATCAGTATTTTTTAATCTGTTAACAACTATTTGATAATCTCTTGTTGATCCATCTACTGTTGTAACTCTAATACCAATTAAATTTTCATTACCTACATTTAATGTATAAGTTCCTAGTCCACTTACTGTTGAAGTATTATCCTCTGCTTTTCCAGAAATTGTTATTTTCGTAACTTCATATGGAACAGTTACTTCATAGTATTGTGTATTTTTATTAAAGATTGGAATTAATATTCCTTTATCTGTTGATAATGATTCTAAATAATTATTAGTTGTTGTTTCATCTTGTCTAGTTATTGTAACTTTATATTCTTTTTTATATCCAGATTCAGATGTAACTTCAATAATTACTTCATTTTCTCCTACTATAAAATTTTCATTATTCTTAATTTCATATGTTGCTTTAGAATCTTCTAATTCAACAATAAATGTTCCTTGTGTAGTTTCGTATGGAACAGAAGCTTCATATGTAACTATATCAGGATTGAATTTTGGACTTAGTATTCCTTCTTTTAATACTAATCTACTAATATTGTCATTATCTGATTTATCTTTAATAATTTCTAATGTATAAGTAATAGATGTTATACCATCTTCAGCTAGTGTAATTAATTCATATATTGTTGTTCCTGAAGCTAAGTTATTGATTGTATGGGTGAATTTATTCTTAGTTCCATTAATACTAGTTGTTGATACTTCACTTATACCTGTAATTGTAATATCATTTACTGTATTTTCTACATTTACAGTATATTTTTGTTCTGTTTTATCAAATGTAGGAACTATGATTCCTTCACTTGTTGTTATTGATTTTAAGAATGCATTACTGTTTGGTTTTCTTGTAATAGAAATATTATATGTTCTCATATCACCAGATTCACTCTTAACAGTTACACTTATATCATTTTTACCAACTGATAATGAATATTTACCATTACCACTTATTGTTGATAAGTTATTATCTTTTATACCATTAACATTTACAAATGTAATATCATTTTCAACTTCTAGTTTATAATCAGTTATTTCTTTATCAAAACCTTTTTTTATTATTCCACTTCCGTCTTCATAAATTAATTCGAAAGTATTAGCTCCATTTGTAACATTTAATTCACTTAAGTAATTATTAGTACTAGCTGGACGATAAATATTTATTGTAAATGTTTTTGATGTTCCATCTTCGGCAACAGCCATAACTCTCTTAACATTATTTCCAATTCTAATAGTAGCATTATCTAATAATCTATATTTAGTTGTATTTATTGTTGGTCTAGAAGTAATTGAAATACTACTTACTCCTTCATCAACATCAACTTTATAATCTTTAATATTATTATCAAATGAAGGATCTAAAGAATATTCTTTTTCCTTATATTCTAATCTAATAAAATCTAATTCAGTATTGTTATTCTTTTGTCTTGTAATTGATACTTTGTATGTTTCAATTGTTCCATTTTGAGCTGTTGTTGTAATTGTAAAGACATTAGCTTTAGTTGTTACTAAAGGTTTATATCCAGTTCCAGTAACAGTTGTTGTATTTACTTCTGAATCTGCATTTATAGTAACACCATTTATTTCGTTAGGAACAGTTGCATAATATGTTCCTGTTTTTATTTTATTGAATTCTGGAGTTATAGGATATGTATTGTTTTTATCATCAGTTATTGTTAATGTTCTTAAATATACATTTTCATTTTTTTCGCGATAAATATTTAATACATATGTTTTAACTTCTCCGTTTGCAGCTGTTACAAATATGCTAATTTCATTTAATCCAACAATTAGTTCATCTGGCCCACTTGTTATAAATGATGCATTTGGATCATCTGTTTCAATAAATAATTGTAATTTATTTTCATCTTCACAATCAGGATCTGCATCTTCTCCACATGAAAAATCTTGTATTGTCTTATCAGGATTTACTTGCCATGTTTTATATTGATTTGGTATTGATGCATAATACTCTGTAATGTCTGGATCATAATTTATATCACGATATGGTTCAATAATTTCTAAATGACTTAAGTCTGTATTACCTGTCATATCTCTAATAACTACATAGTTATATACTGTGTAATCAACATTTTCTACTAATTCTGTTTCTGTTTTATCTTTAGCGGCTTCTGATAATACTGTAATTGTAATATTATTTTCTCCACCTTCTAATGATACTTTTCCTTCACCGCTTATTGTTTGATAAGGATGACTAGGATCTACATTAAAGTATAATTGTTTAATTCTAGATGGTACTGTTACATAGTATGTATGTGTATTTTTATCGAATTCCATTTCAACATTATCACTATTTAATATATGACAGTATGAATCATTTGCTATACATAATGATGGAACAAGACCGTTTACGATTATATCATTTGGGTAAGGATTTTTATTAGTATCTCTTGTTACATGTACTGTATAAATTTTAATATTTCCAGCTTCTGCTGTTACTGTTATAGGAATATCTGTTGTTCCTGCAGGAATATCATAACTTCCTAATCCTTGTATTTTCGCTTTAGAATCTTCTGGTTTTGCAGTTACGTTTAATTCTGTTTCCATTGAATCTAAAGTAACATAATAATCTTCAACTTCTAATTCATAATTAGGAGTATAATTTTTTTCTATTTTTTCTTCTGTTTCATAATTGATAGCTTTTAAATTAATTCCTGATAGGAAATTATTTTCACTTTTATTTACCATTGTTACTCTTGCATATCCGTTACCAGCATTACCTGTTATATAACCAGTATTAGTACTTGGCATTGAATATCCACCAGCAATCATTTGAATATCAGTGAATTCTATTCCACTATAATGAATATTACTATCTAGGAAGACTATATTATTTTGAGCTGTTGATTCTTCAGAAATAGCAACACATCCAGTACAACCTGATACAAATGATGAACCACCTGTACCTGTTTGTCCGTAGTTACCATAGTTTCCGCTGGACATCGCTGTTGAGAAACCACCGAAGTATCCACCACCTCCACCGGCTACGTCTATATTGCCTCTTCTATAAACGGCATTTTCACCATAACCGAATGCATAACCTGTTGTTTGTGTGGCATTATTTGAGAATCTATTTCTTACTGATTGTAATGTTCCACCATTACCAGCAACATATACGTCAGATCCTCCACCTCCACCGGCAGCAACCATAATTCTTGATTTTAATGAATCGAATTCATTCCATTTTGTAGGAGTACTTGTTGGTACTATACGGATATCTGTAGCTCCACCACCTGATCCGGATGCTTCGTTATCTGAATGGTCATATGTACTTGAACCTCCACCGTTCCATCCGCCTGGTTTATTTCCACCACCGTTGTAACCTCTTTGCCCTACATAAATATATACTTTATCATCTTTGTTTAACAATACTGTACCAGTTGTGTACGAACCAAATCCACCGCATCCACTACCGTATGCTTTTCCTCTATTTCCTGAACAAGTAACACTATTATTTCCAACTGAGTTACCACCTTGAGCTCCCCAAAGTTCAAATTGATAATATCCTTTAGCTGGAGCTATGAATACTTGATATTCTCCTGTATATCCATAAGTCCAATTTGTTATTGCAGGTGCACCATCTTTATGAATATTAATTTTATATTCAGTAGTTTGACTATTTGGTTCTGTTACTGTTATTGTTCCTGTTTGGCTGTTTTTAATATAGCCAAAACCTTTTAAAGTATAAGTCGCTTCTTCATCATATGGAATAACTTCTAAATTTAAAGCTAATTGAGTAGACATAATATCAACACTATATGTTAATGTTTCTGGATCAAATTCTGGGTTTAATTCTGTACCTTCTGCTGTTAATATTTTTAATCTACTACTATGAGCTCTGTTTATATTTAATACATAATCAATTGTTGAATTACCATCTTCAGATATTACTGTTATTACTATTTTATTTTGTCCACTCTTTAATGATATTTTTCCATCGCCAAATATTTGTTGTGAACCTCTTCCTGCAATTGCATTAATATCAATTTCATCTGAGTTATATGGTACATTTACGTTATAATTTAATTTTGTTGAACTAAATCCTTCTATACTTACATCATCTATTTTTATATCTTTTAAATATGGGTAACTTGAAGGTGGTCTATAGAATTCTACTTTATAAACTTCTACTAAACCTATTTTTGAAGTAAGTACAATATTATGAGTTGATGTTCCACTTGGAATATTAAATTCCCCAACACCACTTGTAATTGTGTTTTCTGGATGATTTGGTTCTGCTTTTATATTTACATAACTTTCTTCTGTAGGAAGTGTTACATAATAAGTTTTTGTTTCTGGATTAAATGATGGACTGAATGATCCTTTATCAACTGTTAATGTACTTAATGTTGGATGTAAAAATTCTTCTTCAAGAATTAATTGTGATAAAGTTACAGTTCCGTTTCCTCCAGCACCACCACTCCAATTTGCTGATGTTTGTCTTGCACCACCAGCAGCTGTAGTAGTTCCTATTGATTCTAAGTTAGAATAAAAAATATTAACTGAACCTCCACCTGAAGAACCACCTGATAATCTATGTCCTCCACGTTGTGATCCATTCCATTTACTTACCGAAAAATATAAAGATTTAACACCATCAGCTGTTATTGTACCTTTATTATTTAAGTTACCAGCAAATAGTATTAATAATCCACCTGTACCGGTATCTTGTGTAGGTACTGTAAAAACTGCATGTGAACAAACCATATTTCCTGAACCATTACCTTGTCCACCACCAGCACATTGTCCCCAACCGTTTGTTGAACCACCTGTGTTACATGTTGAAGCTCCACCTTCAGCACCACAACCACCAGGTCCACCATTGGCTCCACCATTACCAGCCGTTCTACTTGATGCTCTATCTGTTGCTGCAGCACCTCCACCAGTACCTCCTGAATATGATGTACCAGCAGCTCCTGATCCTGGATACATTCTAGCTACGTAGTTACGAACTGAACCAGATCCACCACCACCGGTAGCTCTTCCTGTACCATTTGCGCCATTATTACCATTTAAAGCATTATGTCCATTATTGCTTAATGAAGATGTTGTAGATCTTGTTGCTCCAGCTGCACCTGTTGCCGGTACTGTAAATCCATTATATCCTTCACCATTCGTTTCATCATACCATAGATATACATCTTGTCCTACAGCATATGCTCCTCTACCATACATTGAAATGGTACCATTATTTTCAAGAGTACCTGCTGTATATAAGAACATACCTTTTGGTCCACCATATGTTGTTTTATATGCTGTTACTGTTACTCCACTAGCAATTGTAATATTACCACGAACTAATACAGCAACCATGTTTTGAGCATATTTCCCTGATGCACCTACATCGTTTGCATCACCAAAAGTTTGATTTGTAGTCCAGTTTTGATCTCCATCAAAAACGTATAAGTGAATATTATAAACTACACCGTTAACTGTTAAAGCATAATAACCATTTTCAAGATTATCATCTTCCATCATCCATTTTATTAAACTTTGAGATTCTACATTTTTATATTCAACTGCATATGTTTTTATTGGTAAAACGCAAAAAAGAATTAGTGCAATTGCTAATTCAAAAAATTTCATAAATAAGTTGTTTTTTATTGCCTTACCCATTACAATCATCCAACTCTATCTTATGTATTTATTATACTATATGGAGAGTTATTTTTAAAGAAAAATACACGCAAAAAAAGGCAAAAATATGCCTTCTTTTTCTATATTTTTTAGTTGCTTTTTTAGGGTTGTTTATAATTTTAAATTTATCAACAAGTTTTTTATTTATTTGCGTATACTATTTCTTCTTCTGTGACTACATAAACATATACGTATCCTTCTACTATTACTAATAAGAATGATTCATATTTTCTAGGGATTTCGTAGTTAATGATATTACATTTATTTTGTTCTGCAACGTCTACTAAATCGTCAATATTAGTTAATGCCATTAAGCGTAGATTTTTAATACTTGGTCTATTCTTAACTGTAACAATTAAGTCACCATAATCTTTCATAACTTTTTCCATATTCTTCTTATATAAGCTATGTTTTGTTACAACTTTCTTATTATTCGCGATTATAAATAAGATAATTGCTAATATAATGAAGAATACACCTATAGATAAAATAATATAATCTGGTTGATTAATTATAGTTTCAGTTATTGTATCTTCCATTAATGGTTGATAATTTTTCTTTACGGTAGTTATTGTATCTGTTAAAGGTATTTCAACCTCTACAGAATCATTTTTTGTTATATCTGTAAATTTATTTTCAGGGTCATTTATAGTATATGATACATTTAATCTTACACGCAATTTAGCTTGTATTTGAATATTAAACACTTCTTTAAATTGTTTAACTAAATTATTGTAATAATTATAATCAATTACAGTATTTTCATTTATTGCAAACGATTTTTGGTTTTCAAGGGTATTTGTCTTTTCTTCTGTTAATGTGAATTTCTTTTGCCATACTTGTTCAGATCCCGAAGATTCGGTGTAATATCCAACAATTTCAGCCGTTATGTTATAAGTATAATTTGAATTAGTTAATTCATTTCCTGTTAAAAAATATGTAAAATTCAAGTTCATATTATTGATAGAAAGTGATGGGTAGCTACCACTTTCTCCAATTAAGTTGTCATAGTAATATATCGAATCTTCTCGTAAATTTGTGATATTAGAAGAGTTCTTTTTTATCTGGTAGTTATATAAAGTTTTAGTTGCATTTATGTTTTTTGGTATGGCTACTACTATATATACAATGCCTATAATAGCTACAAAAATACCTAGTAATAATAAAACGCCGCTAATTTTGACTTTTCGTTTTTTTACTTCGCCATCCATAAGCATTCTCCCTTTTTATTTTGTTTCGACTACAGCCTCCTCGTCGTTGAAGAAGTCATTTAGCCATACTGATGGATAGCCAATATATTTTAAGTGTAATCTATACACGCCAACAATCTGATTTATCGCGACTAAATCAGTATCTGGTCCATTGTTATTATCACCTTTTGTTTGAAACTTAATTATTCCATTATCTTGTATCACATTAACTACCCTATGAGCAACCATTTGGTTTTCTACTCTATATACAATAATACTATTTTTTTCAAGTTTTTTCAAGTCGTCAGATGACATTTTTTCGTATATAATTACGTCACCTCTACTATATGTTGGAAGCATACTATTTGATACGATAGTTACCGGTTCGCACTTGAATGCGCCTAGCATAAATGCTACTAAAGTAGCCATTGAAACTATAGCAATTGTTAAAGATAATCTACTTGATTTTACTTTTCTTTTACTCATATTTTCTTGTTTTGTAAATACATATTTAAATAACATGAAGAAAAATGCTGGTACTAATATTCCTTGTGACGCATCTAAAAACCAATTTATATTTGGAAATAATGGCATAATATAGATAAATAATACTGTTATAATTCTGTAAACCATAATAGTTTTATAATTACTTATTGTGTCAATATATGTAAATAAGAATGATAAAGAAATTAACGGTAAAATATGTTGAAAAATATATTTAAATAAACCTTCTTTATCATTAACATTATACAGTGATAATACTTGAGGAATGTTTATTTCCATTATTATTAATAATATAGTGAAAATGACAATAATGAATTTATTATCTTTATTCTTACTTACATATATGTATCTTGATAATTCAATAGCAAGTATAAGTACTAATGAATTAAATATGTTTTTAGCTATTGTAAAAATTTGATGGGAATATGGTGATCTTAAGAATCCTAAAAAGAAGCCAAAATAGAAGTATATTATGTAATAAATTAGTGTTATTATTAGCATTCTACTTATATATCTATTTCTATTAAAGTTTCTTATATGTGTTTTATTTAACTTGATTATTAAGTATATATCATAAATTAAAAACATAGCAAAACCAACTGTATTAGTATAAAAATTTATATTATTAAATGCCAATACAATTTGAATGGTTACTAATAATAGTGAAATTAAAAATATTACTATTTGTTTTGTCTTTCCCATTTTTATTCCTTCTTCTTTTAACTAAATATACCTGCTGCTAGTGAGTATATTGTTATTTCTTTTTGTGCATATCCGTTTTCATAACAACCATATTCATTACATGTTTGTTGTTTATCAGTTGAATTACTATTTAATATTAAATAAAATTCATATTTTTCTCCAGGGGCTAATGGTGGTGAAAAGGTATATGATCCGTTAATTACTTTATTATCGTTATTTTCTTCAATACTAGATGTCCATGGTATTACAGAGTTGTATGTTAAAAAGGAGTCATAAGAAGAAATAAATCTAAAGCTAGAAATTGATTCATCATAGATATTTGTAGCAGTTATTTTTACTGTATATATATTATCCCATTGAGCAAATTCTGTAACTTCTATTGTTAACGGTAATTCTTTTTCTAAATAGTTTAAATTCATTTCAATATTTCCTGATGTAATTTTTGTTGTTTCATCATTTCCACTATTATCTTGTCCACAAAATGCTAATGATAATCTTTCTTTAATTGTTGATTCAGTTACATCACCATCTACTTGAAGTTCAAATGTTATTTTTTCTCCTGGTTTTATAAATGAACTTCCAGTTTGATTATTTATACTCCATTCATATATTTTTATTAATATATTATTATCTTTTTGAGATATTTCCCCACCTTGCACTGAAATAATTGTTGTATCTGTACCATCTAAATTATATTTCAATATAATATCTTTCATTGATGATGAACTATCATTTGTAAGTGTTATTGTGATTGTTTTTTGGGTTGTAAAATCATAAGAAATTATTTTATCTACACTTATTGTAGACGAACATACTCCTCCGTCAGAAATTATTGAGTTTCCTATTTGTGATGTACCAGTTATATTTAGATTTGTTTGTAATAAAGAATATGCTGTTCCTAATAAAAAAATTGAGGAGAATAATCCAAGAAATATAATTAAAAAAATATTTTTATTTATTATTTTTTTTATTTTTCTTTTAGTTATTTTTTTCATATCTTATCCTCCTTTTTTAATTAAAAAAGAGAAGTTTCCTTCTCTCTTAAGTTTTATTTATTAAGCTGCTTGTTCGTATGTTAATTCAACAACTGCTTTTTTAGAAGTATATATTGGTTTTGTAGTTGCGTTTCCATTATATGTAACTATTACATCAAATGTAGTTGTACTATTTTCACTACCTGATTTACCTAAATTTGTTGCTGGTGTTCCACTTAAAGCAAATGTAACTAAACCTTCATCATAATTTTCTTTTCCTGTTGGTATTAAATTATCATCAGGAGTTACTAATTTATATGTACCTGATTTTAATGTTGCATTAATATTACCTTTGTTTTCAACTGTTACTGTATATGTAATTGAATCTCCAGGTTGTGTTAATGTACAATCAAATATTGCACTTAATCCTCCTGCATTTAATTTAGTTGTACTTGCACCATTGTCTCTAGCTTGACCTGTTGGATTTTTTGCTACAATACTTGTTATTTCTACATCCCAATTTGTGTCAATTTTTGCTGTACCTGTAACGCTTAAATTAGATGCGAATGCAGCGTATGCTACTGACATTGCAATTACTGCAATTAAAATACCAACTATTACTACTGTTTTTGTATCTTTCATTTTACGTTCCTTCTTTCTATTATAAATTTACCAAATTATTTCTTACTTATCAACAATTATTTACATTTGCATTTACATATTGTCATTTTAGTGTAAATAAAAAAACTCACTATGTGAGTTTTATTTTTTATGGCGTCCCTGGCGCGAATCGAACGCGCGACCTATCGCTTAGGAGGCGATTGCTCTATCCTACTGAGCTACAAGGACATAACTTAATTATAGTATACTGTTAGACAAAATAAAAGAGTTACTTTTTTGTAACTCTTTTATCAGCTTTACTAGCTATATTTATTGCACAATATATAAAGAGTAAGTTAAATAGTAATAAAACTATCAACATTGCTTTTAGCATAATTCACTCTCCATATTTATTATATGTAATTATTTTTTATTTATAACTTTTTTTCTTTTATGTTCTTTTTCTTCTTCGTGTACTTTCACAGGATCTTTACCTTCTAGTACAATTATTCTATCTTCTAATTCTGATATTTTTCTATTTGTTTCTTTTTTGTATTTACTTGTTTCTATATCTTTATAAAACATAAACATAAATGTAGTTGATAGTGTAGCTCCACCTGTATCTACAATTACATCAAATAATCTTGCTGTTCTTCCATCAACAAATTTTTGGTGCCATTCATCTGACATTGCATATAAACAACAAGATGCAATTGTTAATAACACTAACAACGAATGTATTTTTATAATATCGCAGAATAACCAGAATATTAATATTCCTAATACAAAGTACAAAAAGAAGTGAGCACTTTTTCTTACATATAATGTATATTTTTTAGATAATTGTTCTTTCTTTTCTTTTGATAATTCTTTATTTTCAAGTATTGATACTACTTTATACATAAATTTATTACTTAAATCAAGTGATTCACTGGATGCTTGTGATGAAAATTTAAAAATTGTAATTAACCATATAATAATAGCTAATATTTTGAAAATAAATTTCCAATATGTTTTCATATAATCACCTCACCAAGTTATATTGTACTATACTTTTATATTATTGTTAATTATATTTATATATTGTGCTTTTATTTTTTTCATTTAATAACCACCCTTCATATATATCTTATAGTTCAATACGTTATTTCCTTTTAAAAAGAAGCTTTTTTAAGCTTCTTGTTCCAAGGAATGAAATCTTTTAAGGAATATACCTTTTTCTGTTTCATCTAGTTCAAACGTAATCATTTCATTTTCTTTGAAGTTTGTCTCTAACACTTCACTATCTTTTACGTGAACAAAGATATTATCATCTTCGTTGCATTCAATAAAGCCATATCCTTTATCAAAACTCCACCATTTTACTCTACCAATCATAACTCCATCCCTTTCATAATTATATTATAGTACAATTGTTCGCGTTTGTATATACTTTTTTTATAAAAAAAATAACATATTATAATAATATGTTATTTTGGTTGTTTTAATGACTTAATTGGTTGATCTATAAATGCATTTCTTCTATCATTTATTTCCTTAATTATTTCATATGTTGTTGGTACTTTACTTATATCTATTAATTTTCTCATTTCCGTAGGCATTTGTTTATCCATTTGTATTTGTGCTTGTTCTGCCGCAATTAATATTCCTTCTGTATATACTTTAATTCCATTGTTAAATTGAGCAATTCTTTCTTTTTTTAGATTTTCTCTTTTAACATTTGATAAACCTAATTGATTTAATTCTGCACCTAAACATAATAGAAATATTGTAAATTGATTTTGTTTTTCTGCTTGTTTTTTTCTTCTTAAATCTCTTTCTTCAAAATAGTATAATTGATCTCCCTTACACATTCCGTATATTAATTCTGTTTCTTCTACTACTTTTCTCTTTTTTTCTTCTATTTCTTTTTGTGTTGCTCCATTTTCTTTTAATGATGCAATTTCATTTAGAAGGAATTCTCTAATTGATTCTTTATCAAATTCTTGTGGTTGTTTTTCTTCTTCAGAATAGTTTTCTCTTCTTATCTTGTCTAACAATTCTTTTACAAGTTTATCTGTTCTTTCTTGAAATATACTTCCTCCACCCATCATATTATTGCTCCTTTCGTGTATTAAAATTATATTAATATTGATTTATTATGTCAATAAAAAAAGGAGATATTATCTCCTTTTAGCTTAATGTTATTGTTCCTGAAGCAATTGGTAAATTTTCATAATTTGCATCTGTTAATTTTATTGTTATTTCTGAAGTTCCTTCATTTATTACTTCAACTGTTGTTGTTTGTAATGTTAGTTTAACTTCTTTTACTGTATCATCAAAAGTATGGTCTCCGTCTGATGATGTTTGTTTATAATATACACTAATGTCTGTTGTTGCATCATATGGTACGTTGGCAAATACGGCATTACCACTTGCGTCTGTTGTTACTGCTGTTCCATATTCATTACCTAAAGCATCAGTTCTTATAAATGTAGCTCCTACGATTGGTGTTCCTAATGATGTTCCATCTTCTGTTACATGTAATGTTAATGTTCCCTCTGCTGCAATTGTAAAACTATATGAGTTTGTTGTTCCATCATAAGTTAATGAACTTGGATTAATTGTATTATTTGTATAACCCGGAACATCTGCTGTTACTGAATATGTATCTTTTAATACATCAGCTGTTCCTTGTCCATTAACAATCGTTACATTATATGGTTTGGCCATAATTTCATATTCCCTCTTTCTATTTTTAATCCTTCATAATAGTAATCAGTCAATAATACTCTTATTCTGCCATTATTTATATTTAAACAACCAAATACTATATTTAAATCATTATTATATTTTATAACTCCTATTTTATATTCTTTTCCATTAAATACTTTTATTGTATATATGTTATTTGTATTTGCTATAAAACTATATGAATCACATGTGTATGTTGTTTCTATCAATTCGTTATTACAATATATTTCTATTTTATATTCTTTATTTATTATTGTAGATACATCTTTTATATTTATTGTTACTTTTCTATTCATATTATCACCTCATTACTTACTATATAATATGATTCAATAAATATTTGATAAAGTTATTTAACCCATAAAAAAAGACGCTTATGCGTCTTATTCTGCTCCATGTCCAAATAATACTGCACCAAATGTTTTAAAGAATATTTTTAAATCTAATAACATAGATGCATTATTTGAATATTCAGATTCCATTTCTAATCTTTTTTCAAATGATGAATTGGCTTTACCTGAAACTTGCCAGTATCCTGTAATACCAGGTTTAGTTTTTACTATTTCATCAAAAGCTTCTCCCATATCCTGTTTTTCTCTTGGTAGATATGGTCTATTTCCTATTAAAGACATTGTTCCATTAAGAACATTAATAAATTGAGGAAGTTCATCTAATGATGTTCTTCTTAATATTTTTCCTACTGGAGTAATTCTTGGATCTTTTTTTAATTTTTTAAATTTTTTATATTCTGCAGCTGCTTCTTTATCTTCTCTTAATAATTTAAATAAGATTTCGTCTGCATTTGGTACCATTGAACGGAATTTATAAAAGTTAAATTCTTTTCCTTTTATACCTATTCTTTTTTGTACAAAGAATATTGATTCATGGTCACCACTTAATAAATATGATATTTTAACTAATAATAATATTGGTATTAAAATAATACAACCTATAATACCTAATATAATATCGAATAATCTTTTTATTATCTTATACATAAATCTTTCCGAATTAGTACCTTTCTTCATTTTTTACACCCCGCTATATCACACTAAGTTTTAATAACCCCTTTTTTTTTGGACTATGAGATATATTACTACAATTAGTTATATAGCGCAAGTTTTTCTTTTATTTTTCGCTTGTGTAGTAATCACTTGTATAATATGAGTTATAACTACTTCCTTTTAGATTAGCTTTATTAATTATAACACCTGAAATTTTAGCATTTGCATTTTCAAATTGTTTTTTAGCTTTTTCTAACATTTCAGTATGAGTTTTTCCACTTGATACAACGATCATGTTAGCATCTGATAATTTTGTTAATACTTGTGTATCAGACATACCAACAACTGGTGGACAATCTAAAATAATGATATCGTAATAATTTCTTAATTCTTTAATTAATTCTTCATTATTTTTAGATGCTAATAATTCTAATGGATTTGGAGGAGTTGGTCCAATTGGTATTAAATCAACATTCTTCACTTCTGTTTTAATTATATATCTACTTAATTTAACATCTTCTTTGTAATTTAAAATTAAATTTGAATAACCACCATTTGTTGTATTTACAACATTAAATATTTCATGTTGTCTACCACGACGTAAATCACAGTCAATTATTAATACTTTTTTACCTTCTTGAGCATATGCTACAGCAAGGTTGGCAGTTATGAAACTTTTTCCGTCACCAGGTTCTGGAGATGTATTTAATAATACTTTTAATTCTTTATCTACTGATGAAAATTGTAAATTTGTACGAATACCTTTAATTGATTCACTAAATACTGATTTTGGATTAATAGTAATCATTAAATCAGTGCTACTTGTTTGTACATTTTCTTTTTTTGCCATACTATTCACCCACTATTTCTTTACTTTTGGAACTACACCTAAAATTGGTAATCCAAATTTTTCTTCTACATCATCTGATGATTTAACAGTTGTATCGAAGTAGAAGATAACAAATACAGTTGCTAATGCTACTACTACACCAACTAATAAATAAATTACTACATCTTTAGTTAAGTTAACATTATATGGTTTAGATGGAGTTGTTGCTTCATCTATAATTGTAAAGTTTTGTTGTTTCATTTTGTCTTTAGCTTCTTTAATAAATACTTCTACTAAAGAATCTGTTATTTTTTTGGCTGTTTCTGGATCTTTATCAGCTACAGATATTTGTATCATTAATGATTCTGATACAGCAGCTAAAGTAATATTTGATGCAATTGAAGATGTACTTCTATCTACACCTGTTTGGTTAATAACTTGGCTTACTACTAAATCACTCTTTGCAACTTCTGAGTATGTTTTAACTAAGTTAGCATTTAATGTAACGTCATTTGTTGTATATGTTCCGTTAGAACTACCTAATAATACTTTTGATGTACTTTGATACAAAGGAGTTTTAAAGAAAATTGAATAAGCGCTTCCTAAAACTACTACAACTAATACAATTGTAAGAATAAGTACTAGTCTTTCTTTAAAGTAATCATAAAGTTCCTTTAAATTAATTTCTTCCATATTTTATACCTCTCTTTATTACTGATCTTCTAAAAACGATCACATGCTATTATTATTTTAACATAAATATTATAAAAATAAACACTTAAATAAAAAAAGAATAACACTATTCTTCTTTTATTTAATTTTAAAAATATATTTTATTCCTTTTCCAATATACATTGGTATTTTATATCGTATCATTTCATATGTACTAACTATTTTATCTATAATTGTTATTAACCATGATTCTTTATATTTTGGTATATCTAAATTACAAGGAAACATATGCGTTTTTATAATGTTTTTTTGCATATCATCTAGTTTAAAATATTCTTCACTATTCTTTAGTGCTACTTTTGAATGTCTAGTTAATCTTTGTAATCCGTTACCTTTTAAATCTATATCTTCATAAAAGTCATGTAATAATGATGCTCTAGTTATTTTTGTTAAATTCTTACTGTTAAATAGTTTACATATTTTATATATCCATATTGCTACATGATATGAATGTTCATATCTATTAATTCCGTGATGAGGTTGTTCTTTTAATTTGTTAAACTTGTCATTATTTAATATATCTTCAACTATTTTATTAAATTCTTCTACTTTTTTCATTTCTTCACCTCAGATTTATGAATTATAAACCAATTGTAAACTAATGTAAATATTATAATGTATTATTAATATCTAAATCTTCTATTTTTTCTTTTTTATCTTTTAGTTGTTTTATTTTATTTAGTGCTGTGTATTGAGCTAATAATAATAGAATTGTTCCCATCATTATTTTTAACTTAATCATTTTTGTTTGATTTTTTATAATTAATCTTCCAACTGAATTGGGATTTACATATCCTATGTTATTTATTTCTTTATATTTTTCTTCTAATTCAATACATATATTATAAGGATCATGGAATCTATCTAACATGTCATCTAAATCTAATTCATAGAAATATAATAATTTTTCATTTCCTTCTTCAAAAAATTCTTGTGATGTTGAATCTTCAACGTTAGCTAGTTTTGCATTATTTTGCTCATCTACTAATTTAACAATTGCTCCATTATCTATAAAAGTTGAATCTATATAGAATTCATCATTAACAATATTCCATGTATGTGCATCACTATATAATTGATATGATTTTATTCCTGCTCTATTTGCTAATGCTTGCCATAAGCATGAATAGTTTATACATATTCCCTCATCACTATTTAAAGCAAAATACATTGGATAATAATTATAGTTTTCATCTAATTCTTTTGTATCATCATATTCTATTCTATTAATTACAAATAGTGTTATTTTTTTTAGTTTTGTTTCTTCATCATCGTTAGTTAAATCCAAATCTGCAATTATACTATCTAGAGTTTTCATCTCATCTTTAACACGTCTAGTGTTTGAATTATCTATTTGTCTTATTTGGCTATATGTACTATAATCCATCCATATTGGTGCATAATCATCTAGTATTATATATGATTTATTAAATTGTAGTAATACATCTCCATTTATTATATTAGGACTTCTTACTATTTCTATATCTTTTAAATTACGACAATTTGATATAACATTTAAATCTACTTTACTTGTAGTATCTATTTTTATTTCTTCTAATACTTCTGGATTCTTTATTCTTAAATTATTAAAGTTTGAGTTTCTAATTGTTAGTGATACTAAATCATATGGTGTAATAAATTGATTGTCTAGAACTATTACATTAGATAATATTAAATTATTTATCGAATTTGAAATATCATTTATATTTGTTACCATACAACTATTTATATATAAGTTATACAAATTAATATTGTATTTTAAATTATTTAGATCTACATCATTGTTTGATATAGTTAGTGTTGATAAATTAGATAGATATTTTAATTCACTTAAGTCTTTATTTTCTAATTCTGAATCTATTTTTAACGTTGTAATTGTTAATAAATCTTCTCTTGTTATTTCATTTTTTCCTAGTACATACTGAATAATACTTAATAATTCTTTATTAGTAAATTCTATTGTTTCTTCATTAATTATTTGTAATTCATTTTCGAATTCAATGTTATTTGATACATCTTCTTTTGTATATGGAATTTGTTCTTCGTAATATTTATCAACAAATCTAACTGAAGCCAAACTAAAAACAAGTGTTCCAGTCATGATAGCACTTTTAACTAATGAATAATTTTTTGGCTTCTTTATATTCCTCATTCTATCCCTCTATTATTAATTATAACATAAAAAAAGATAGGATATTAGCCTATCTTTTTAATTCTTTCTATAATTCTATCTTTTCCTAATAATTTTAAGATTACATATAAATCTGGAGTTTGTTGTAAACTTGTTACACCAACTCTTATTATGTTAGATACATCTGCAATATTTCCTTTGTATTTATCAGGATTTTCTTTATATTCTTTCATATTTGAACAATATCCTAGTTTATCTGATAATTGTTGCATTTTACTGAACCAAGTATCTTTATCATCATTTTCATCATAGAATTCGTTAAAATATGTGTTTAACACTTCATTTATAGCTTCTTTAGAGAATCTTTCATCAAATTGATATTCTACATCTGTAAATAATTCATCAAACATATACCAAATTTGTCCTTTTACTTCTGATAATGAAGCATAGTCTTTACGTGGTTTCTTTTGTTCTCTTTCGATATTTAATACGTTTGTAGTATATTCTTTGTATTTATTTATTAATTCATTAAATTCTACATCGTATTCTTTTGACCATGTATCTAATAAATCAAATACTTCTGTAGCTTTTAATTTAGATAGATAGTTTTTAGAAATATTATCTAATTTATCTAGATCAAATAATGCACCAGATGCGCTCATCTTTTTAGGTGAAAATTCAAAATCTGTGAACGGAGCATCAGGATGTCCTTCTCTCCATTGTTCATAGTTTGAATTTGCTATCGTCATAATTGCTTCAATTACTGAATATATTGGATAACCTTTTTCTTCATAATATGTCATTCTTGCTTCTGGATCTAAACGTTTAGATATTTTTCTTATTTTATCTCCATCTTTTTTTAGAATTAGTGATGTATGAATATATTTAGGCATTTTAAAACCGAATGTTTTAAATAATTCATAATGAACTGGAACTGAAGAAATCCATTCTTGTCCTCTTATTACATGTGTTGTTCTCATTAAATGATCATCAACTAAATGTGCAAAATGGTATGTAGGCAATAAGTTAGATGATTTCATGATTGGAATATCTATATCATTTTCTGGAAATTCCATTGTTCCATTTGCTAAATCATCAAATTTAAACTTTTTATTAAAGTCTCCTGAACTTTTTAAACGAACTGTATATTTTTCTCCGTTTTTAATTCTTTCAGCTGCTTCATCTGGACTTAAATCTCTATATTTTGCAAATCTACCATAGATACCTATTCTTCTTTTATCTCTTGTTTGTGATTCTCTTATTGAGTCCATTTCTTCTTGTGTTAGGAAACATGGATAAGCTTTTCCTTCACTAATTAAATGTTTAATAAATGCATGATAGATATCTTTTCTTTCTGATTGAATATATGGACCATAAATACCTTTTGTTTCTTTTGTGTCTCTATATTCATATTCATCTGGATTCATGTTGTAATGTTCTAATACATGTCTAATATATTCTACTGCACCTTCTTGTTCTCTTGCAGAATCTGTATCTTCGTTACGTAAATAGAAAATACCATTAGTTTGTTTTGCTACTACGTAATCAATTACAACTGACATAAAGTTACCAATGTGCATAAATCCAGTTGGTGATGGTGCATATCTAGTAACTCTTGCTCCTTCTTTTAGTTCTCTTTCTGGATATTCTTTTTCATAATCTTCAATTGTTTTTGTGATATCAGGAAATATCATATTTGCTAAATCTTTTGTAGTCATTTTTATCATCCTTTCTTAAATAAAAAAAGTTCATAAACTCTAAGGACGCATTATGCGCGGTACCACCTTAGTTTATGAACTTTATCATACTCTCTTTGTTTTAACGCTACTAGCGGGATTAAATCCAACTCCAAAGTTTCTTCAATTAGGTTATTTGTTCTTTTACACCAAACAAGAACTCTCTATAAAACACCACTAATTTACTCTTCTTTTTCTTCGTTTGTGGTTTAATTATAGGTAATTTTGCTATTTTTGTCAATAAAAAAAAATTCTAAATTTTATAGAGTTTCTTTTTATAATTAGATACATATAATACTCTGCCTTCTTTTTCTAATTCATTATTTATTACTTTTATTTTATATGTAATAATCTCTGATTTATCATCTTTTATTTTTATCTCTATATTATTTTCGCCCCTTTTGTAGTTCAACTGTTCTAGGTCCATATCCTTCAACAAATGAAACATATTTTTCTTTTTTATCTATTGTCAATAAACAACAAATGATAATACTATTAATAATATAATTATATTGAATACACAAAAAAAGAACTATAGTGTTCTTTTTAATTTTTAAATTGGTGATCTGTATGGGATTCGGACCCATGTATGTAACCTTGAGAGGGTTATGTGTTAAACCACTTCACCAACAGACCAATAACAATATTAGTTTAACACAATACATAAAAAAAAGAAATGAATTAATCATTTCTTTTGCCAAATAAACGTAATAATTTAATAAATACATTTATAAAGTCTAAGAATAATTGGAATGCACAATAAATACCTGCATTTTCACCTAACATATCAGTTTTTTGTAGTGCATATTGTACGTCATAAGCTGTATATCCAGCAAATACTAAAATACCAACAATACATAATAACATTGTTAATGAATCACTACCAATAAAGATATTAATTATTGTTACAATTATTATTGCGATTAACGCTGCAAATAAGTATAATCCAAATTTTGTTAGATCAATATTAGATTTCTTTCCAATTATAGCAAATACTCCAAATATAATTGATGTAGCTAAGAATACTAATGCAATAGATGATGCTGTATAAGCCAAAAATACACCTGTAAGAGATAATCCAGTTAATGCTGCATATACTAGATATAATGCTTTGGCTGTTGATGGTGACATTTTAGTTATTCTTACTGCTAGTACTATTGCAAGTACTAGTTCAGCTATTAGATATATAAATATTCCTAATCCATTGAATATTCCAAATACAGCCATAAATATTTCTTCGCTGCTTGATGTAACATAAGATACTCCAAAACATAATAATAATCCTATAAATAACCATTTAAAGGCATCTTGTAAAACTTTATTTTTCATTTTTTAACTCCATTTCTGCTTTTCTTATTAATTCTTTATTTTCTTCAAATAATTCTATATTATCTATATCTGATAATTTTATTCTTTGTACTTCATAATAATTAGATTCATTATTAAATTCTAATTCTTCTCCACCTAGTTTAAGTTCTCCACCAAGTATTTTAGCATTATATATATGACCTATGTTATTATCATCTTCTACAATTCCTAATTTACTTATTATTTCTACATCTAGGTTAAATTCTTCTTTTATTTCTCTTATAGTAGCTTCTTCGAAAGTTTCTCCTTGTTCTACTCCACCACCTGGTATTGCATAATATTCTTTAATAATACCATCTTTTATTTTTCTTCTAAACATTAATAATACTTCATCATTATCAATTATTATTGCTCTTCCATTAATTCTCTTCTTCATATGCAACTCCATATTTTGTTACTAAATCTGCTAATTCTTGTGATTTCATTCCACCAATTGAACCATATATTAATTTATTGTTTTTTACTATGAATAACATTGGTGTATATCCTAAATAGTTATCAAATGTTTTAGTTTCTCCTTCATAAACATATTCATATTCACTAAGTTTTTTTACTAATGTATTATATGCTTCTTCATCATCTTTTATTCTATTTAATTCAATATAGAATATTTCATATTTAGCCAATCCTAATGAATATCTAATATATGGATTGAATTCTTTACATGCTGAGCAATCTTCTCTACCTATATAGAAGAATTTTGCTTTTTGTGATGTATTTTTTTCCATCATTTCTATTGCTTCTCTTGTTGTTAATACATTGAATAATGAAGTATCTAATTTTTCTTCTTCTTTTGTTCGATCTGTAAATGCTATTATTATAGCTATTACTAAACTAATAATAACTACAGCTATTATAGCTATTGTAGATTGTTTATCCATTATTATCCCCCTATAATGTTTTGTAATGCTTTAATTGCTACTTTTATCTCTCTATCTACGTCTAAGCATTTTTCTTGAGGTAATCCAGCAACTTCTCTTTCTTGGTTCCAAATTACTAATAGTACTGCAGCTGCTTTCATTCTTAAACAACTTGCAACTGTATATAGTGATGCTGTTTCCATTTCACTACATAATGCTCCTGCTTTAATCCAAGCTTGCCATTTTTGTTGTAGTTCATATCCTACTGGCATTCTTTCAGGACTATGTTGACCATAAAATGAATCTTTACAATGAACAACACCTGTATGATTCTTCATACCTAGTTCGTTTGCTGCATTTCTTAAAGCATTTACTAAGTCAATGTCTGCTACTGCAGGAAATTCTATTGGAACATATTCTTTACTAGTACCTTCTTGTCTAATAGCTGATGAAGCTACAACTATATCGCCTGCTTCTACATCTAATTGCATCCCACCACTAGTTCCAACTCTTATAAGATTTTCTATACCAATTAGAGATAATTCTTCTACTGCTATTGCTGTTGATGGTCCACCCATACCTGTAGACATAACTAGTACTTTTTGTCCATTAATAGAACCTAAATATGATGTATATTCTCTAGATATATATAATCCTTTTGGATTTTCTAGATATGCTGCAATTTTTGAAACTCTTGCTGGATCTCCAGGAAGAATAGCATACTTAGCTCCTTCAATATCTTCTTTAGTTAAACCTATATGGTACATTCTTTCTCCATTTGTCATATTATCACCTTTTTACTCTTAGTCAATTATATCATAATTATTATTGTTTTTTTTAACTAATCTAGGATTAGTTTTTTTATTTATATATAAATCATATGATATAACATTAAATGCAATATTAATATTGTTTACTATAGCTGGTTCAAACACTACTGTTTGATTATTAGTTAAATTTCTATCTTCCGTATTTTTTGATAAAAATACATATTTTTTATCTTTACTTACGATATCTCCAGTATAGCCATCATAATTAATTAATTTACCTATCTCAAAGTTCATGTTTGTCACCACCTATTCCATATTTTTTTGATAATTCTTCAATTGCACTTCTTAATTCTTCTTGTGCTCTATAATCATTTGTGATTATATCACTGTGAATAACTTTATTATTATCCACATATACATACCAATCTTGATTTGCTTTAGCAATTAGTAATCCATCTTCAAATAATATATCATCTATAAAATCAAACATACCTGTTTCATGATATTTTTTTATTTGTTCTATTCTATAAATATAACTTAATAATTCTTCTTCATTAGTTATTGTTTTAGTTTTTTCTCTTGCTGGTAAATATCTAGGAATATTCTCAGTACCAAGATTTACTTTTTTAAATGGTTCTTCTGTTGTTGCCATTATTATTGCATAATTTCTAACATCTGAATAGAAGTTATCTAATCCTTCTTTGTTATTTATTATATCTAGTTTACATTCTTTTTTATCACTATCTACCATTGCATAAGCACGATGAATTACGACATTATCTATTGGTACTTCACTATCTTTTGATAATTCAACTATCATTTTTGAAGCTTCTTCACAAGCTTTTTCTATTTCTTTATCATTATAGTCATTTCGATTACAACTACATCTTAATTCATTTAGGAATACTGTATTTCCATTTCTAAATCCAGAAACTCTAGAAATATATTCTCCTGTTTTTGGATTTTCAAATCTAATATGAAAACCAAATTCACTATCTAAACAGAAATCATATAGTGATTGTCCTACTCCACCAATACGCATACATGCACCTGTTCTTTCACCATGTGTAAGATTTGATGGATGAGTAAAGTTTCCGCATATAACTCTTAATTTTTTATCATTACCACATTCTAATTCTTCATTAAATGTTGGTATTGCTACTGCAGTTCTTTCGAAATTTTTTATTGTTCTTTCTAATGAAATATTTAATCTTTCTTTTTCATTTGAATTATATGCTGAATTAGGATTCGGATTTGCTTTTATTAATCTTGCATCTTCTTCACCTAATGTTCTTCTATAAATGCTTGAGAATGATCCAAACGCTTCCATATAATCTAATACAGATGAAAAACTCATATTAAATTCTTGGTTATCTTCTCTATTTATTTTTGTACGTTTTACTTCTTCTTCATATATTTTATTAAAATATGTTACAAATACTGCTACATCTATTTGATCAAATTCACGTTCACAACTATTAATAAATTCTCCTATACTATTAGGTATTGTCATTAATTTTTTCTTTTTCATTATATTTAATAATGCTTCATATATTTCTTCA
The DNA here is from genome assembly GCA_016296185.1 of Bacilli bacterium. Lineage (GTDB taxonomy): Bacteria > Bacillota_I > Bacilli_A > RF39 > UBA660 > Coprovivens. The sequence continues at coordinate 11,804 of JAEDJT010000009.1, read as the reverse complement.
TTATTAATAATATTTTTTTGTAACGCTTTGATATTTATTGAACTTAATATTTCATATGGATTTCTTTTTGGTTTATCAACCTCATAATCATATTTTATAGCTATAGTTTCTGTTTCTTTTATTATTTCTATTTTTTCTTCTTCTGATAGATTATTTATATAATTTTTTAAATACATACTTAGTATTCTTATATTATTTCTTACTAAGTTTTGATCATTAATTAATCTCGCATTTTTATCATTAAAATAATTTATACAATCTTTTAATAATGTTTCATTAAAATCTTCTGTTACTAAATCATGAAATAATAAATCTATTATTTCAGATTTTTTTAATAACATTGTCATTAATATTCTTTCATTTTTCTTTGGATCAATTTTTTCATCAAGTTTTATTTCATTATGAAGATCATATTTTGTACGATATTCTTCTCTTTTTTCTTTAATAAAATATGATGTTATAAAATGTAATAATGTTGTATATTTTTCAATTTTTTCTGGATTGTTTTCTTTTATTTTATTTATTATTAAATTTAAGATATGATCTACATCTTTTAATTCGTATTGTTGATCTGTATATTTATTAAATTCTTTAATAAAACTTTCATCTAGATATTCTTTTATTGCTTCCATTGGAATTTCATAATCATTAGTTCCATCTTGTAATGAATGTAATATATCATTAAATACACTAAATATTTTTGGTGATTCGATTTGATATCTATGTTGCTTTATTGAATCATATACTGCTTCAACATCACTCATTTTATATTCTTCAATTTTAAATATTTCTATTATTTTATTAAAATCTTCATCACTAAGATTAATTAATTCACATATAGTCTCATTGTTAAAATATGATATTATTCTTGGACCAAATAAAGATTCTATTTTATCCATGTGTTCTATATCTAGTTTTTTTGTTTTACAAATATATTCTCTTATAAATTTATAGTTTTCTTCATTAGTTAAGATTTCTATATCTCCATTATGAACTATAAAATCTTTAATTTTATTTATGAATAAATCACCAATTTGTAAATACACTTGTATTAATTTATTTAATATTTCTGGTTTTGATCTTAATAATGGTAAGTATTCTTTTTCAAATTTAATTGCATATTCTAAATCATTATTTATTCTATCTATAATTAAATCAATATTTTTTTCTATTGCATTTCTGCTAAGTCTTATTGAATTACATGTTCCTTCTTTTATAAATAATTCAATAACATCATTAGGAATTTCATCATCCATATCTAAATCTAAAAAGCAATAACCTTTATAGTTAATAAATAATTTTAATAGTTCTGGATATTTTTTTAATCCATTATATTTATTTGCTTGTATATCTGTATAATTGTTTGGATTAGATATTATTCTTTCTTTGATTTTTGGTATATACTCGTCTATTATTGGACTTTTTAATAAAATATATAATTCATCATTTGTTAATAATAGATTCATAATAGAATGATCAGATAAAACTTCATCAGATATACTTTTTAACTCATAAAAAGAATCTGGTATTTCGATATCATTAATTATATGATATTTAAATCTTTCTTTTATTTCTTCAATAGATATATTTTCATATTCTTTTTGTTCTGATAAAAATGATAATGATTTTTTACTTGATAATAAATGATATATTTCTTCATTTCTATCTTCATTAGATATACTTACTAAAGGAGAAATAAACTCATCTGCATCTGCTTTTAGTTCTTCATTTGGATCTTTTAGTTTTTCTATTATAATTCTATATAATGGAGATGTCGGATTTATTTTGTTTGTATCACTAAAATGCTCATTATAATAAGATATTAATAATCTTTTTAACGATATATGTTTTGAATCAATTTTTAATAAATCATCTAATGTTAACCAATTTATGAATTCTGGTTCTTTATATTGATCGAATGGAAATTCTTTTAATAATCTTTCTTTTATCGAGTCATTTATTATATTACATAAACATACTTTTTGTAATATATCATATCTTTTATTATCTAATAATAATGTATAAATATCTTCATGTATTTTATCTTGCTCATCTTTTTTTAGAAGACTATCAAAATCTTTTGTAACATCAATACATTTTTCTTTATATTTATTTAATACTTTTCCATTTTCGAAAGATGATATAAATTCATCAATATTAGCAGTCGTAAAACAATAGCCTTCTTCTATCCATAGTTCAATCATTCTATCTATAATTCTAATATCTATGTTATGTTCATCTGTTTCATTTTCAGTAATAATATGTAAATCTTCCATTGTTGTTTTTTCAATGTTATTTACTATTATATTTTCATAATAATTTAATAATTCAGGAAATGATGATAACATGTATTTTTCTTCTTGTGAAAAATTAAAATCTAAACTAGATATTTTATCTTTTAGATCTTTTACCTTTTGATTAATATTCATCTTTAAAATCCTCTGGTAATAGGTCATCTATAGTATATTCATATAGTTTTTCTTGTTCTTCATCATATGTATATATTTTAAAATCATCTGAAGCATATTCGTTCATGAATTGTCTACAATAACCACATGGAGTTGTTTTGATAAACTTAGTTGCACTAAGTGGTTTACCAACTACAGCAATTGCTTTGAATTCTTTATTTTGTTCTGATAAAGCTTTAACAAATGCTACTCTTTCTCCACATATAGATTGTATTCCGTCATTTTCAATGTTAAAACCTTTATATACTTTTCCATCTTTTGTTAATAAAGCTGTTCCAACTGTAAATTTTGAATACTTACAACAAAAATTACTGTTAGCACTTTCTTTAGCTGTTTCTAATAATTTATTAATTATATTATTATCCATATTATCACTATCCTATAATATTATAATAGCATATTTATAGCATTAAAAAAATAGAAGATTACTCTTCTATTTTATATTGTAATTATAATTATTTGTTTTTAATTTTGGTAAGATTATTGAATCTTTATTTTCACCTAATTTTCTAAAGTACATAATATATTCTTTTTCTTGATTAAATGTAGGTAAATCTTTACTATTATAAATTGTACTTATTTGGAAAGTTTTAATATCATTACTTATTTCTTTAGGTTGTTCGTTATTTAAACTAAATAAATTTAATTGTTGTGTTTGTTCTAATTTATTTTCTTTTTTAAATACTTGTCTAATTGTTATGTTATTCTTGTTTAATGAAACTATATATTCATTTCCAAATAATACATCCCAGAATAATTTAGTTTCTTTTTTTAATGAATTTCTTAAATTCATATATGTTTTAAATAATATTAATGGTGAATATGTTTCTTGATAATTTTCATAATCATCAATATAAGCTAAAAATTCTTGATAATCTTTTTTATCTAATACTATTGCAGCTGCAAATTTTAAATCAGCTATATGATCAATAGCAACATCTTTTTTAAAGCTTTTTAATAAATATTTATTATTATGACCTAAGAATAGTTTTTTTAACTGAACATCTTCAGTATCATGAATGTATTCTTCTAATGGAATACTTATACTATTGTCATAATATACGTCATGTATTTCTTTTACTACTTTTATTAATTCATTTAAACCATAATCAGATGCAAAGCTATATGATTTTGTTAATATTTCTAGATATAAAGGGATATTGATTGTACCTTTAGTTAAGTACGCTATATTTTCAATAATCTCTTTAATATCGTTTTCAGATATATTAATTCTACTTAAATAATCATAGATAACAGTAATTGTTTTTTTGTCGTTACCTATTTGTACTTTGCTATATGAATCATGGCTAAATTGTTCAATATAATTACCATATTTCATAAAACCAAACCCCTCTTCTTGTAAATAATTTTATTATTTTACGTAAAATAAGTCAAATTTTGCTATATTTTATAAATATTAAAAAAAGAATAGTATTTCTATTCTTTTTTATTTAATTTTTAAGATTCTTGTTGTATTTAATATTGCTAATACTGTTACACCTGTGTCAGCAAATACAGCCGCCATCATACCAGTTATACCAAGAGCACAAAGTATTAATACTATTAGTTTTGTTCCTAATGAGAATACTAAGTCTTCAATAATGATTTTATTAGTATACTTTGATATTTTTATAGCATCTATAATTTTTGATAATTCATCATTTGATATTACTACATCTGATGCTTCAATAGAGGAAGCACTACCAACATTTCCCATTGATATACCAATATCTGCTAATCTTATAGATGGTGCATCGTTAATTCCATCACCGATAAATGCTGTTTTTCCACTATTTTTAATTATTTCTTCTTTAAGTAATTCATATTTATCTTCTGGTAATAATTCATATTTAACTTCATCTATTTTTATTTTTTCAGCTATTTCTAAAGCTACTTCTTTTTCATCACCAGTAAACATCATTGTTTTTATTCCTAATTTTTTTAATTTAGAAATTGCTTCTTTTGAATCTTTTTTTAATCCATCTTTTAAATCTAATTTAGCCACTATATCTTTATTTATTTTCAAATATATAGAACTATCTTGTGTTTTAGATTTTACATATCTTGCTGATCCAATTAATATTGTATCATCATTTATTTTATATTCTAATCCATTACCTGCTACTTCTTTAAAATTAGTAATATCTTTTGTATTTATTTTTTTATCAAATATATCAATAATTGATTTTGCAATTGGATGTGTACTAAATGATTCACCTTTTAAATAATATTCAATTATATCTTTTTCTTTATAGTTATCATTTAATATTTCTAATTTGTAATCTGTAAATTCACCAGTTGTAATTGTACCTGTTTTATCAAAGATTATTTCATTAATTAATCTAATATTATCTAAGTAGTCACTACCCTTAATTAATATACCTTTTTTTGATGCAGTACCTATTCCTGTAAAGTAAGCTAATGGTACAGATATAGCTATTGCACATGGACATGAAACTACTAAAAATGATAACGCTCTATAGATTGCTGTTTCTGTGTCTATAGAATTAATAAAGAAATTCATTACTATAAATGCTGTTATTGCAGATAGTATAACTATTGGAGTATATACTTTCGCTGCTTTTGAAACAAAATTTTCTGTTACTGATTTTCTATCACTAGCATTTTCTACTAAGTCTAATATTCTTGATACTGTTGAATTTTCATAATCTTTTGTAACTTTTATTTCAATTATATTACCTTCATTAATTGATCCAGATAATACTTCATCATTTTCTTCTACACTTCTAAGTTTTGATTCACCAGTTAATGCAGATGTATTTAATTTTGAAGCACCTTTGATAATAATTCCATCTAATGGTATTTTTTCACCTTTTTTAACTATAATTACATCATTTATTTTCACTTCTTCTGGAGTAACTTGATCAACTCCTTCAGTTGTTTTTAAATTTGCATATTCTGGTTTTATATCCATTAATTTAGAAATAGATTTACGTGAGTTATTAACTGCTAATGTTTCTAATATCTTACCTATTTCATATAGTATTACTACCATTAAACCTTCATGAATTTCTCCTAATATATAAGCTCCAAAACATGAAATTGTTATTAATAGGTTTTCATTAATTGTATGAGATTTTATTAGTAGTTTTATAGAATTAATAATACAATTTGATAATAGTGTTAAATATGCTAATAAGATTACTAAATTATTTTCAAAATACATTCCTAATCCGCTTAATATTAATCCTAATGTTAATCTTATAATTTGAGTTATTAGTTTTTTATTATTACTATTTTCATCTATATCTAATACTTTTATATTTGGTTCTGCTTCTTTAGATATTTTTTCAATATATTGTTTTACATTACCTTCATAATCAGTTTCTAAATTCATTGTTAGTTTGGTAAAATTAACATGGCAATTATTTATTCCATCTATACTGTTCAAATGATTTTCTACTTCTAATGCGCAATTTGCACATTCTAAGTCTTCTACTTTAAATTTATACTTCTTCAATGTGTTCACATCCCAGCTTAAATATTTTTTCTACATGGTCGTCTGCTAAACTATAAAATATACTTTGACCTTCTTTTCTATATTTCACTAATTTTGATTGTTTTAGTAATCTTAATTGATGCGATATAGCTGATTGTGATGTATTTGTTAAATCTGCAATATCATTAACACATAATTCTTTTCCGATTAATGCACTTATTATTTTTATTCTTGTAGAATCACTAAATACTTTAAATAATTCAGCAATATCTATTACTTTATCTTCATCTAATAACATTTTGTATCTCCCTTTTATATGAACATATATTCATATATTCATTATACTACTTGTTTTATATATTGCAATAAAAAAGATGCTAATGCATCTTTTTAAATAATCTTAATGTATTTTTTGTAGTTTGTTCTTCTACTTTTTCTGGTTCGATTTTTTTCACTTCTGCTATTCTATTTATAATATATGGTAAATTGTTTGAATGATTATATTCATCATCTAATGGATATGGCACCATATATGGTGAATCCGTTTCTACTAAATATAGATCTTCTGGTACATTTTTTATCACTTCTAATGATTTTTTAGCATTAGGTTGAGTTATTTTACCAGCGAATGAAACATAGTAACCATTTTTTACTAAATATTTTAATATATTTAATTCTGGTTGAAAGCAATGGAATACACATCCATATTGTGGTTTTACAATTGTTTCAAATATTTTTATTATTTCTTGATTGCTATTATTTGAATGAATTATTACTGGTAGTTTTAATTCATTAGCTATTATGATTTGTTCGATTAAATATCTTCTTTGTATTTGATAATTAGGATCATTTGAATCTAAACCAATTTCACCGATTGCTACTACCTTATCTGTAACCATACTATATAATTCATTTATATCTTGATTATCTATATATAATGGATGAATTCCTATACTACAATACATTTTAGGATTTCTTCTTGCATATACAGATATTTCTTTTGAAGTTTCTATATCTAATCCTACATTTATTACATGTGTTAAATCAATATTATATGTTGTTTTACATATTTCTTTATATGGAGTTCTTGTGAATTTTGAATTTATATGCATATGTGAATCAATCATTATTACCACCCACTATATATATTATACCATTAAAAAAAGTAACATTTGTTACTTTTTTAATTGCAATACTGATTCTTCTTTATTAATAATTACACTATCAGCACTACTATCAAATAATGGATATTTGTAATTATCATTTAAATCAACTATATAACCTATTCTATATATTACAGGCATATTATTATATTCTTTAAATGATTTTATAATAGTTTCAATTCTTTCATCTTCTGATAAGTTATCAAAATTAATGTAATTACTCATGTATACTTTTGATTCTCCACTTTTTGGATCTCTACTTACAATGATAATTTCATAAGTATTATCATTATTTAATATTTCATAATCAAATACGTTTTCAAAAGGTAATTCGTATTCTTTTTCAGTGGTATTATCTACAAAATATAATTTATTATCTTTTTCTTTAATAGATAATGATAATTTATAAATAGTTTTTTCTTCAATTGCTAATATTATTTCTTCATCTTCAACACCATTAAATGCTTTTGTTGGAAGTTCAATATCACCTAATGATTTTTCATATTCTGATTCTATTCTATAATCATTTACATGTGGATACACTGTTTCATAGTTTTCAAATGCAATTGTTTCATAACTATAACATGTTTTATAATCATCATAATTTACTTTTGCTGTATTATTTGCTAATACAATCCATAGTACTATTGCTACTAATATTAATGATGAGAAGAAATTATCATCTTTCTTAGTGTCTGTTTCAATATTAGTAAAGTATTCTGTAGTTCTTGTTTTTCTTAATATGTATAATGCTACAATTACATAAATAATTGATAGAATTGTAGAAGATACGAATTGGAATATTAAGATTGAATTAGTAGGTGTTCCGTAAGTACATGCTTTTATTTGAGTTGATTCTTCTAATAATAAAGCAAAATCCCAGAATGCATGAATAAATGCAACAGACCAAATATTTCTTGTTCTAAAGAAAATTGCTCCTAATAAGAATCCCATACCCACTGCTTGAATTATTTGTGTTACAGTTTGTAATACTGTTTGTCCACCAAGCCAAATATTAGTAATGTGCATTCCACCAAATATTAAACTTGATAATAATATTGATACACATACTTGTTTAAATGTTTTTGAATTTCTTTCTATAAATTCTGTTTGAATCCATCCTCTACACATGAATTCTTCAAATAGCCCAATAGCTGCACAATAGAATGCTAATGATACTACATTTGGTAATGAGTTTTTAACTGCTGGTCCAATACTTGGTATAAAATTAACTAATGATATAAATATTGGGAAACCACCAACTAATAATGATGATAAAAAATCATTTTTCTTTTCTTTAAATACATAGCTGTTTCCAGCTAATACCATTGCGATAATAGATAATATTACTGCTATACTTTCTACAACAAAATAGTTAATATATCTACCATTTACTATATATCTTCCAACATATGATGGAACATTTGATATTAAAATATCAAATAATATGAATAATACTAGATATTTCATAAAAATTAAAAACATATTAACATTTTTTTCTTTTTTCTTATTACTTTTAATTTCTTTTTCAATTTTCATATTTTATACTCCTTTATTATATATATTTTAACACAAAAAAAAGAATATATATTCATTTTTTTACATATGTCTATATACTCTTGTTTCTTCTGCTTGTTGTGTATACAATTTTGAAAATTCTACTTCACTACTAACTACAGATATAATTGTAATTGTTGTTTCTTTTCTTAAATCTATTTCTTTATTTCCAGGAACTGTTAATACTTTTGGACGATGATAATCTCTTATTTTTTCAAAATTTTCAATTACTATAGCATATGAGTTATCTGTTCCACCTAATTTAACTTTTGTTCCTACTGGATATAAAGGAATATTTCTAATTAATAGTTCTAATAACACTGGATCATATAATTTATTAACAAATGCTCTTTCTATTTGTGATTGAACATTTTCTAAAGTTGATAATCCATTTATGTTAGATGTTAATGCTTCTTCATACATTGCACTTATACTAACTATTAATGAACCAATTATAAATCTTCCATCACCATGTATTAATTGTTTTGATTTTAATGGTCCTGTTCCTTGTCTATTTTCTCTAGAGTTACATATCATTTGTTTTGTAACACTTGAATTTTTTAATTCAGGATTATCTTTTAATAATATAAACGAATATAATGGAATAAAATCAGGATTAAATTGTTCTGTTATACTTTTTTTTGTATTTTCATCAAGTGATGTATAAAATTTTACAAACTCAGGTATAAATATTTCTTGTCTAACCATATCATCTTGGCATATTGCTCCATAATTAGATAATAATGCTGCTGTTGCAACTTCAGTTAAATCAAGTATTTTATCATTTGTTTGTGGACATGTTTTGTTATATGCATTAGCTAATACAGTTGCAAAAGTTGCAATCCTAACTGATTTATCTTCATATGTTTTATTATTTTTATAACTTGATAGTCTATATGATAACTTACCTGTATCGTATTCTTTTTGTGTTATTATTCTTGATTTTATTCTTTCTGCATTATCGATTACATCTTGAACATTTAATAATAATTTTCCATTATGTCTTATTGGTGTTATTGATTGTTTTGCTGAATCAACTATCCATTGTTCAATTGTTGGTAATACATCATTATCCATTTCAAACATTTTCATTTCTGCACTAGATAATTCTATATCAACAGTTTTTATTTCATATCTTTTTAGTGCTTCTATAGTTTTGGATGTAATTTGTTGACCAGCCGTTAATAATGGTGTTCCAGTTTTTGGACTTTTTATAGTCTTTGAGAGAATCATACCTTCTTTTAGATCTTCAATTGAAAATGGTCTTTCCATATTATCACGTCCTTATTCTAATAATATCTTTTTTTTCAATATTTTTCAATTAAAAATTTTTTTTCATTACCATAATGTTTTCTTTATCATATATATTAAAACCAAATTCGGGTTCTTCTTGTTTAGATAATTTTTTAATAGATTTATATTCTTTTTTGTTTGATGCATATTCTATTAAGCAGTCATGACAATTGTGATTAAATTTACTACATCTATCATTTTTTATTCCTGGTGCACATGTTTTTGTTTGTTCCCATTCCATTACTTTTTCTTCTGCTGTAATATTACCTCTTTGATGAATTGAATTTATTTCTTCTTCACTTAACTTTTTAAGTTTAGGTCTTTTATCTACATATTCTTCTTTAACTTCATCCATTTTTCTTATTGGTTGAGCTTGTACTTTTTCAATTTTTATAATAGTACTTAACTTACTTTTTAATTGTCTTAAATTCATATTAAATCTCCCCTTTTGAAGTTAAGAGAAAATTGTATCATATTACAAAAAAAAAGAAAAGGTCTTATTTTTCCTTTTTCTCTAGTTTATCTATTATATTTAACTTTGTTTCTATTAAATCTACTTTTTTCTTGTTATGTTTTACTATTACTTTAGTTAATTCTTCAATTTCATTTTCTGTATACTTTTCATCATCTAATTCATATACTTCTTTTAGAAATTCTTTACTTTCTTTTGTTAACATAAGCATCATCCTTTTATAGATTTTTTCTTCAAGTGGTTATTAAAATAACACACGATTTTAAATTTGTAAAATTTATCTTTTCATATTATTTTTTAGTTGAAATCGATAATATAATATCTTCTGCTTCCTTTAAAATATCACGATTATTTTTATTAAATTCTTCAAGTAAATCTAAATTGTTTTTTATCTTTTCTTTTGTAGTTTTTATAGTAGAATCAACAACACATTTATAATTTGTTTTTTTAGTTTCTATAATTCCTGTTCCATATCTATATATTGGTAAATTTATTATTTTAAATTCATTTTCACCAGTACCATATAATACGTTCTTTTTGGTTGTTGGATAATACATAGCGTTTTGTGTAATATCTAGATAGTAAGAATATTTATCATCATTAACTTTTATTATTGCATGATTTCCTATTATCTTTTCTATTATTTTTTTAGTATTAGTATCTTTATCTTTTTTAGTAAGCATTTTCATTTTTTTATTTAGTTCATCTGGATTATTTATTAATTCTGGTCGAGTACTTAATAATTTACCTAATAATACAATATAATTTGTTTCGTTATTTTCTCTACTTTCCCCTGTTAATATAGTTGCTTCGTATCCTAGTTTATTAAATATATCCACACCCATTATCGATGTATTACGACATACTCCATGACCATTTAAAGATAGTGCTCCTCTTACATATTTTTCATTTTCTACATATATGTTTGTATCATTTTCATTCTTATCAACAGTTAATAGATTATTTGAGAATAAGTAATTTATTAATGTATAATGTTCTATTACGTTATTATTCTCTAATGTTGTTGTTAATTTTATTATTTCATTTATTATTTCATTATATATATTATTTAATCTATTTATTAATTCACTATTATTTATTTTTTCATTGATGGTTTTTTCTTTAAATAATGAATATATGGTTAAAGACAAAGGAGCAACTGAAATATAATTAATATTTAAAAATATTGCTATAAGAGACAATATGCTTGATAACGTGTATATTTTTTTATACATATCTTCTATTCTTAATAATTGTTCATATTCTTGTTTTATATTTGTCATAGTTGTTTCTCCTTTTTGATTAGGTATTATAATATATTTATTCTGTTTTTCAAAAATTTTCTAAATAAAAAACTAACTATTTCTAGTTAGTTATTTTTATATGGTGCC
>JAEDJT010000086.1 GCA_016296185.1 Bacilli bacterium | reverse complement strand
TAATATACAAATGAAAAGGGAACATAAAGAGAATGTATAAAACATATATTATATTGAGGAGTTGATATTATGTATATAGATTATGACTTAATAGAAGAAATGTTACAAGACGAAGATTTTTGTAATTTTAGCATTGAAGAATTAGAAGAAATCTTAGAGTTTGCATTAAGTGATAATCAATAAAATATGGGATGCAATTAGTGTCCCATATGAATATAATATAATAATTTAAGGAGTGATATTTATGGCAGTTACATTTAATGAAGTTAATTTAGTTGGAAGATTAAATAGATTAGATATAAGAGAAGGATTATCTAAAGCGGGTGCTGAATTTGTAGTAGCAACTTTTACGTTACAAATTAATGATAGTCAAATAAGAGTTGAAAATTTTGCTATGAAATTAAATAAAAGTGGAGATTTAACTGGTGGATATAAAGCTATAAATACATTATTTGAAGAAGCAAATGCATTACACAAAACAATAAAGGTTGCAAATGCAGAAAAAGCTGAAGAAATTATCAATGATACAATTGTAGAGAATATAGATGAATGTACAGCAATAAAATTTAGTAATTTTGGTTCATTTAAATATTGTAGATTAGAAGAAAATGTATATGTAAATAAAGAAGGAGAATTAGTAAGAAATATACGTATAACAGGTTGCTATCCTAATAGAGTAGATGAAGAAAAAGTTGAATATGTACCTAAAGCAGATTGGGAAATAAGTGGTGTTGTAATAGATGTACCAAGAATAAAAGCAGATGAAGAAGGAAATGAATCAATGTTAGTAAAAGTTATGTTCCCAACGTATCAAGAAGAATGGCAAGATAGACCTGCTTCAGTTGTATTAAATGAAATAACAGTGGAAAGTAGAGATGTTGAATCATTTGAATATATAGAAGATAATTTTACTAAAGGTTCTATAGTTTATTTAAATGGAGAAATAATAAGAAAAGTAGAAAGAATAGAAATGGAATCTGTTATGGAAGATGATAATAGAGGTTTTGGTAGAAAATTAGAAAAGAAACCAATATATAGAACAAAAATAGATGAATATTATTCATTATTAGGTGGATGGATATTAGAAGAAGAAGAGATAGAAATGACACCAGCTTTATCAATGGATTTATGGTCTAAGGCTAAAGAGGATAAAAAAGAAAAAGAGGAACAAATGTTAGAAGATAATAAAAAACCAATTCAAAAGTCATTTGGTAGAAGTGAAGTAAAACAACCTAAAAAAGGTGGAGTATTACCATTTTAATTGTAACAATTGAATGATTAAAACATATAATAAAGTATAGGAGGATTTATATCCTCCTAATAATAATAAAAGGAGTGATAATATGAGATTAGTAGATAAAGAATTTAAATTAAATGATATAGTAGAATTAGGTTTTATAAATAAAAATAATTGTTGGCAATTAGTTTTAGGCAGAATTTTCGATTATGATTTACATCACGTATATCTTGATATGAGTGAGACATTTGTAGAATTAGATGATACAATCAAAATAGAAAAAGATAAAGTTAAATACGCTAGAAAAGTAGCAAATAATTTTTGGAGATAAATAATTTAAATAGGAGTGATATAATGGAAGATAAAAATTTAATAAATGATTATTGTAAAGAAGTAGCTGATGAATTTGTAGAGAATTATACAAAAGAATTAGATAGCAATATATTAAATATGATACAACATTTTGGTTATGATAATGATAATTTTGATAACTCTGGCAAATGGTTAGATGATAATGGGTATAAATTACTATTCGATGAAGATATAAAATCAGAAGATAATAAAAAAACTAAAGCAATATATTTAGAAAATATAAAATCTAATGAAGTAATTGCATTATTTATGATACAAACTTGGATAGAAGATGGAAATTTATTCTATAGATTTTCAGATATATTTTGTAAAGAAGAAGGAGAATAGTATGAAAGAAAAATATATTGTAAAAAGAATACAACAAATATCACCTATCGAAATGGTTGTAACATATGGAGTATATGAAAATTATGTAGTTGACCCTGACGGACGCCACTGTGATAATACAGATTTTAGATTAAATTTAGTATGTGAGTGTAAAAGTGAATTAATTGCAGAAAAGATAGCGGAACTTTTAAATATAGATGAGTTCACAGAAGAATTATAGGAGGGAAATATGTTAAAAATATTTACTATATATTCAATGGTATTAATAATATATTCTATGATACTTTGTATTTGTAAAATAATTAAATCAGATGCAGTAGAAGAAAGAATAATTAATTCCGTATCAATAGTTTTATATTGTCCGATGATATATGTATTAGTTGAAATGTTAAAAATGTTATAGGAGGATTTAAAATATGAGGAGTATTTATGAACAACAAATATTAAATGCATTTTTAAGAATATATAATTATCATCATAATGCTGTATGGGCTTATGAAACGTTGGAATACCTGATATTCATTGAACACGCTAAAGAGTTTTATCAACTTACTGAAGAAGAACAATGGGAAATAAGAAATCTAATGGGAGCATTAAAGAAAATATATAAATAAATTGGAAATAAATAGTTAAATACATGGGAGATAAATCTCCCAATTACATAAAACTTATGATAAAGCAATTGCAGATAATATGACTAGAGGTGATTATATGTTCTTTAATGGATATAAATTAGGTGATATAGTAGAAATAAATGGTAAAGATAAAGGTAT
>JAEDJT010000085.1 GCA_016296185.1 Bacilli bacterium | reverse complement strand
AATGGTTTAAAGAAAGCCTATTTAGCTGCAATGAAAACAGCGACAACGTGGGATGAATTATTTGAGCTAGGTGATTTAGTAGAGTATGCTTTTGAAACAGCAGAAAATAAATCTGAACAACCAGCAGGAAATATGGTTGTATATAGTTTTATAGGAAAAGGTTCATCTTCAGGAACTATTACAGTACCTGCAATAAGCGATGAAATATTTGCTAAAATTTATAATACAAAGAAAAATTCTAACGGAGATGTACTATACGGAATGGATAGTATTTCAGGAAACTTTTGTTTAGTTATAGGAGTTACTGGTAAAGCTACCGATACAGGACTAGAAAAAACAGAATATATAGTTTTACCTAAAACAACATTTGGTTCACCATCAGAAAGTGGGCAAACAAAATCTGCTGATGGTACAGAAACTTTACAAACACAACAAATATCTTATACTTCAACTGCATTAGATAATGGTATTTATAAAGCTAAAACATCTACTTTACCAGAAAGCATTACAATAGAGATGTTTACACCAGTAACACAATAATGTTTTAACATAAGACACCTAATTATGGTGTCTTTTATTAAAATATTACAAGGAGGAAAAATGTTACTTGGAAAAGATTACAGAGAAAAAATACATATAGTTATTGATAATACTGCTACAATAAATAACATTACATTAATTAATAAAAAATATAAAAATTTATCTTATAACTTTAATACAATGAGAAATTTATATTCTTATTTAAATAAAAGTCCATTGCAGTTTAATATTGAGTTCTTTAATGAGTCAAATGATTATTTAAATAATTTAACTACAATGATTTTTTGTATGTGTAATGCTCAAATTGAATTTAATGATTTAAGGAAAATATTAGAAGTAGCTGATAAAGAACTATATAACAATCTTAAAAATATGATCTTTAATGAAATGTATGCTGAAAATGAAATTTTACTAGAAAATGAAGATTCAACTGCAGATGATATTGATCCAAATAAATTATTTGAAGATTATTATAATTATTATTACTATATAGCTAAAGCACAATTACATATGACAGAAGAGGAGTTTTTAGAAAGTTCTCCTAGAGAAATAAAAACAATGGCAAACTTTGATAAAGCATACAAGCAAAATATTATTATTAGTTGTTATGGCACTGGTACATCAAAACCAGTTACTAATAGCACTAAAGAGTTAGATGTAGATACAGTAGGATTCGATACTATATTTAATATGATTTAATTATTTATAATAAAAAAGTTGTAACAATATAAATTAAACTGAGTATATTATTAATATAATAAAAGAATATACTCAGGGGGATATTATGAAAAAATTATTAGTTTTAATAATTAGTGCTATTTTAACAATTGGTTTATTTATTAGTTGTGGTGAAAAGTCTAAAGTTATTGAAGGCGTGGAAACAAAGTTTGAAGATTACTCAAATAATTTAATCTTTAGTTATTTAGATAAAGATTATAAAATTACAGCAGATATATATAAAAATATATCTACAGATACAAAAATTGAATATGGAAATGTTAATATTGAAGATAATACTGCAACAATTGAAGTTAAAGTGACAAATAAAAATTTTTATAGAATAATTCAAAGAGGTGGCAATATTGCAATTAACAATGTAACACATCAAACCTATGATGGTTTAGCACTATTAGAAGAAACTCAATGGAAAGTTTATAATGAAGAGGAACCAGAAACAAGAACAGCTACCTTAGAACTAATAAAATATAAAGATAAATGGTATATAGAAAACATCGAAGATTTTACTTATTTATTTTCAGGATATTATTAATAAAGGCTTCTAACTGAAGTCTTTTTTTGTTGCATAAAAAATATAAAAGAAGGTGAATTAATGTCAGAATCAGGAAGAATATCTGTAAATTACGTTGTTAATGCAAGTGAATTTAATAAAAATATAACACAAATGAAGAAGAATTTACAATTATGTACTCAAGAGGTTAAAAACTCTGCTAAAGAAATAAATCTTTATGGTAACAACATACAAACATTAACATCTAAACAAAAAGCTATTCAATCAGCAATTTCTCAATCCGAAAAAATAATTTCTGCATATTCACAAAACATAGAAAAAAATAAAGCTGCTCTTACTGCAAATAAAAATGAATTAGAAAAATTAGCTGCTAAGAAAAAAGAAGCAAACAGTGCTTTTAAAGATGCAGTTAAAATGTATGGTGAAGAAAGTGAAGAGGCTAAAAAATTAAAAGATTCACTTGATGATGTATCAGAACAGTATAGTATAATGCAGTCTAAAATTAAAGGAAATGAGAATGCGATTACTAGCAATACTGCTCAACTGGAAAAACAAAGAGGAACATTACTTGATTTAAAAACTCAATTGAAGCAAACAAACCAAGAGCTAGAATTACAATCAAGTAAATTTATCAAAGCATCTGAAAGCTTTTCTAGTTGGGGAAAGAAGCTTGAAAGCTTAGGTGGAAGTTTATCATCAATTGGAGGAGAAGCACAAAAGGCTGGTGGCGTAATAGTAGCATCAGCATCAGCACTTGCTAAATTAGCTTCAGGTGCAGAAACAGGATTTGCAAAAGTTAATACATTAGCAAATGATTCAGGAGAAAGTTTAGAGCGTTATAAAGAAAGCGTATATCAATTATCTAATGAAAGTGGCAAGAGTGTAAATGATCTTACAGATGCTCTTTATGATGCTATTAGTGCT
>JAEDJT010000084.1 GCA_016296185.1 Bacilli bacterium | reverse complement strand
CAAGCTAATCATATAGCTCATACACTAAAAGCTAAAGATATTGAAAAGCTTATTAATGATAAAGAAAATGTTAAATATGTAAAGAAAACAATCAAAGAAATTGAGAAGAAATGCCCTAAGTACGTAATAGATTTATGTGTTAAGCTTCTAGTGACAGAAAATGAATCAGAGAATATTGATAAGTTAAATGAAGTACAATATGGAAATGAAATAAAGAGTATTGTAGTTTTATTAGCTACAGAATGTTATATGTCATATGATAGTATAACAAAATTCATTAGTGCTATAACTAACAATAAGATTAATTTGTCAAAAGGAACATTAGTAAATTGGATTAATGAATTTTCCAATAATATAGTTAATGAAATTGAAGAAATAAAAACTGATATTATTGTAAGCAAATATAATAATGCAGATGATTCATCAATTAAAACTAATGGAGAAAATTCTTTTCAATTATGTGTTTGTAATACTGATTCTGTTTTATTATATTATAGTAAACACAAGAATAGAGAAGCTTGGGAAAAAACAATATTACCATTAACCACAGGTGTAATTGTAAAAGATGGAACTAGGGTATTTGATAATCTTAATAATACTAAAGCACAATGTTGTGCTCATATTATTAGATATCTTAAGGGAGCTTATGAATTAAGTGATTATAAGCATGCAGCTCCTAATAAATTAATTGATTTATTAAAAAGTATAAATAATCATAGAAATGAATTAATAGAAAATAATATTACTTCTTTTACTAATGATGAAATAAATAATTATTTAAATAGATATAATGAATTGATTAATTTATGGGAAAAAGAATTAGAAGGAGCATCAAAAATAATTTATAAAGAAGAGATAAACTTATTTGAAAGAATGAAGGATAAAGATAAAAATGAAATATTATATTTTATGAATGATTTTAAAATTCCATTCACAAATAATAATGCTGAATCAGCTCAAAGAGGAGTGAAAGTTAAGCAAAAAATAGGTAAGTTTAGATCAGAAACAGGTGCAGAAAATTATTTTAATGCCAAGAGCTTTTTACTTACTATAAAGAAAAGAAAGATTTCCTTATACGAGTCAATCAAAAATATATATGCAGGAAATCCTGTATTAGCAAAATAAAGCCAATGAAAGGATACACAATGATAGTTTTGTGTATGACTTTTCAATTGGCTTTAATTTTTTTTATATTTTATGACTGAACTGTAACAAATAAATAAAAATATTTCCTTTATATTAAAATATAAGTTATAATAAGTAGCGAAAAAAGGTGATAAAATGACAGAATTACTAGCTCCAGCAGGAAATATGACTGCATTAAAGGCTGCAATATCAAACGGTTGCAATGCTATTTATTTAGGAATGAATAGATTTGGTGCGAGAGCTTATGCGAATAATTTTAATTATGAAGAATTAAAGGAAGCATTAGAATATGCTCATTTAAGAAATGTTAAAATATATGTTACTATGAACACTATTGTTTATAATAATGAATTGAATGATGCTTACTTACAATTAAATACCTTATATGAGTTAGGTGTTGATGGTGTCATTGTAGAGGATTTAGCTTTATTTAATTATATTGTTAAAAATTTAAGTCCTATGGAAGCTCATTGTTCTACTCAAATGGGAATAGATGATTATTATGGAGCTAAGCTATTTAAGGATTTAGGAGCTAAAAGAATAGTATTATCTAGAGAAGTTCCAATAGAAAAAATAAAAGATATTAAAAAAAGGATAAATTTACCTATTGAAATCTTTGTTCATGGAGCATTATGTGTTTCATATAGTGGAAATTGTCTTATGAGCGGACTTATTGGCTATAGAAGTGGAAATAGAGGTAGATGCGTGGGTTCTTGTAGAAAAAAATATGAGCTAATTAATACCACAACTAATGAAGTATTAACTAATTCTTATATTTTATCTATGAAGGATTTAAATACTATTGATTATATTAATGAATTAAAAGAAATAGATTCTTTAAAGATAGAAGGCAGAATGAAAGAACCTGAATATGTTGCGAATGTAATTAAGCATTATAGATTAGCATTAGATAATAAGCTTGATAAAAAGGATATTAAGCTTAATAGAACCTTTAATAGAACCTTTACTAAAGGATATATTTTTCATGAGGATAAAAAGGATATTTCTAATATTTCAAGACCAAATAATTATGGATATAAAATAGGTTATATTAGTAAAAAGCTTAAGAATAATCGTTATGAAATAAAACTAAATGAAGAAATTAATCAAGGAGATATTATTAGAATTGATAATGATGGAATTGATATTAATATTGCCTTACAAAGAATTTATGATTTAAATGATAATTTAGTAAATTCTATTAATAATAAATGTATTATTAAATTTAAAGAGGATGCTAAAGTAGGTAATGATATTTACAAAACGAAGGATATTAAATATACTAATGAATTGAATAAATCTTATCCAAAAGAATATAATAGAATTCCTATTAATATTAATATTTATGGAGAAATAAATAATAAGCTTCATGTAGAAATTGAATGTGATGGAATTACTTCATATACTGAATCAGAATGGAATATTGATAAGGCTATCAATAATCCCTTAACAACTGATATGGTATTTAAACAATTTAATAAAATAAATGATACTCCTTATTTTATTAATGAATTTAATTATTATGTTGATAATGCCTTTATTCCTAATAGTAAACTAAATGAAATTAGAAGATTAGCTATCGATAATCTAAATAAAATGAGATTAATTACTAGAGGCTGTCCTT
>JAEDJT010000083.1 GCA_016296185.1 Bacilli bacterium | reverse complement strand
TACCAGATTTAACTAAATAATTATAAGTGGATTCATTATCATATGATAATCTTTCTTTTTTCATATCATATTTATTCTTATAAAAATTACATTTTCCATCCGGTACATCTCTTAAGGCTATACAATAGTCATTTAAATTCCTAGCGAAGCAATCTTCACAATTTAATTTATTACATTTCTTTAGCATCATAACACATCCTTTTCATATTTATTCCTCAACTTCACAATGCTTACCACTAAATACCTTTATTAACAAATTGAATTCTTCATGTGTAAGAAATTCTTTATCAGTATCACAAATATTATACATGAAGTTATTATTGTTCAATTTACAACTTTCATAGTCTTTTCTTAACACAAATACAACGTGATAAAAATGAGGTATATTAACTCTCTTTTCTTTTAATATCTTAAATACCTTTTTATAGTTAATATTATTTTTTGTCATTCTTCTGCCTCGATTTCTTGATTTAAGAATTTATCACTATAAAGTTCTTTATTATTAAACCAAGATTTTTCACTACTGCTTTTAGTACATGGTACATTTCTAAAAGGGCAATCATCACATGAATCACAATAAACACAATCTTCATTTTTCCACTTATTCCACTCTTCCTCAGTTAAATCTCTTAACTTCTTTTTATTTGAGATAATCTCATAATAATATAAACCAGTCAATAACTCCATTGTAATAGCCCATAGTTCTCTGCCATCTTCACCATAGCAAACATAGCCATTTTCATTAATATAACAATTTTTAAATACTATATCACCTTCATTGTCATAAACATTAAAATGCTTTCCAATAAGTCCTATTTCTTCAAAGCTTTTTAAAAAATAATTAATAGGTTTTACTTTCATTTCATTCATTCTCCTTAGTTCTAATAATATAAATATTCATATAATCATTATACAAATTATTTTGATTAATTGCAAATACTTGATAATCTAAATAAGCATCAGTTTGATTTTGATAGTTAAAATTTAAATCCTTATGAATAAATAAATTCTCTCATTCAAAATTATCCTTATTGTTATCAATAATTAAATTGAATTTTGTGTTAAAATTCATAAGGAATAATAATTCTCTTAGTCTCATTTTTCTATCCTCACTTTACCTACTCTTATTAGATTATCTAATAAGTTTGATTGTGTATTCATGAAGTCATCAATTGAATATGGAACATCTTTTCCTTCACCTTTACCCTTCACTCTTTCACCAATTTTTAAGCCTTCATGATTTTTAGCAAAATTTAAAGCTTCTTTTTTATTTGGAGCTAACACCACAATATTTTTACCATTACTAACATTAATAATGTTAGATTCATATGAATATACTTTCATTTCCTTTCACCTCCTAATATCTATTAACTTGATACACATGATATTGTCTTTTTAATGATTGAACAGCTCTGCCGCCTTTTACTATCTTATAGTAATTAGCTCCTTTAAATTCATAATAAACAATAAATCTCATTTTCTTTTACCTCATTTTCTATCCTAATAATTCTTTATTTATATCAACTCTCACACATTTGAATGATAAAGTTGTGTTTAATTCTTTAGCCATTTTTTGAATTAATTCAAATCCTACTAAACTAAATTCAAAATAAAATTTTTGTCCTTTATAAATTACTCTATAAGCTTCTTTTGTTTCTTTCATTTTTCTTTACCTCATTTTCTATTATATTTAATTCTACCTATATTATACTACATTTCAAATACAAGTCAATAATTTTTCAAATGATTTTAAAAAAATTTTAAAATAAATAAAAAATAGGTTATTTCTAACCTATTTAATATTATATAATAAATCCATTTTTTAAAATTGACTCAATTAGATTAATCTCATTTGTTGTAGCACTTGCGATATTTTCTAGGTGAAAATCACTTGCTATTGTGAAGCCTTTTAGGTTACCTATTCTTCTAACTTCATTTAATGGTTTACCATATAAAGCTTTATAATTATCATCATTTAGATTTTTAGGCTTTAATTTGGTAGTTCTTAAGCGGCATTGTGTGGGCATATATACACCAGCGTATGAATCTGCAACGTGTCCAGAAGCCTGTTCTATTTGTTTATTATAGTTATTAAAATAATTGAATCCAGTTCCAACTATTCCCATAGCTCCGCCTAATACATGGCCTGTAGCAATCATCCCTACGCTGCTTGCTGTTCCTAAAATTAATGATAGATTATTGCTTAGCCTATTCTTCTCTAATTCTAGTGAGTTAGTACTATTAATAGGAATATTAACACCTAATTGACAAGTATTTGCATATAATAATTTATTGTTTGTGTCATCAATAACAACTACCTCAGCACTACCAGTTTGATAGTTGACAATATATTCAACTAATATTCTATTATTTAATATTGCGTTAGCATCTAATTGTATCCAGTTCATAAATGGAATATATAGCTCATATATTGTATATGGATTGTAGCTTAAGAAATTTTCATCCGCAGTTATCGTAAAGTCAGCAATGGTATAATATTCACTTAGCTTCTTATTTAGATCATATACATCAACGTCAGTTAATTCAGTATTTCCTAATTTTAATTTACTTGCTGCGGTGCTGGATTTAATTGTAAATGGATAACATATGCAGCTTAACACATAGCTATCTAAATCGATATTACCAATTTTATTATTAATTAAAGCACGATATAATTTATTAATCATTGTGTAATATGTAGCGTAGGTTTCACTTGAAAGGGATGCACCAACGTTATAAATACCAACATTATTTAATACTTTATTATTTGAATTAA
>JAEDJT010000082.1 GCA_016296185.1 Bacilli bacterium | reverse complement strand
TAACTTGCTCTAAAATATTACAATACTTAGTCTGTTTAATTATTTTCTTATTCATATATTGTCTCCATCACCCTAAAAGGAACTTAGATAATTCTTCTGGTGTTACTACTACAATTGAAAAATCACTAGAAAGCAAAAATAGTGAAGAAGTCCAATTAACTCCTTCACTACATTCAATTATGTCTGTATATTCTGCTACTAATCCTTTTAACTTACCTTGCTTCAGCATTTCAATATCAACGATATTTTCTACTATAACTACATATCCACCTAAGTCATTGTTAATATCTCTTTCCTCTCCATAATTTTTATCTAATAATGCTATTGTACTTATTAGATTATTTATTACCTCAACAGGATATTTAACAATTTCACTTTTATCTTTTAAGCTATATATCTTTATCACTTAATCATCTCCTATATTATAATAAAAGAATTACATCTACTATAAGTTGTAATCCTTCTATTATATAATATATATTTATATTATTTATCTTAACGTAAATACTTGATTTTCATATCTTATTATTTCTGTAGGAAATTTCCTATGACAATATAAATTCCTGCATCTTTTATAATATTTGCTTCTTCTTCTGCTGCTTGACTTGCTGCAGTCCACTCATGACCACACTCTGGGCATATTAAAAGGCTTCCATCTTCATAAGTGTATTCTGAATTACATTTTGGACAATTTGGTAACATAATTTTTATTTTCTCCTTTGTCATCTCTATATTAATGCATATTAGTTCTAATATGCATTAATATATACTATCATACAATTCTTTTATTTACAAATCATCACTAGTATAAGTTTTATTAATCTTGTTCATAAGATATTATATTACCTGTATTAGAATCTATTTCATAACTATATTCTCTATTATTATAATAAAATTCTACTTCATATTTTTGAATTCCATTATCAAAATCTAATTCTGTCCTTTTAAAAGTAACTTGGTTACTTGCTAAACCTGCATGTGATAATGCTATTTCTTTTGCTCTTTCTGCTGAAATATTAGCTGTAGTGTTTACATTACTCTGATTATTTGTTGTATTATTGTTTGGAATGTAATTATACTCCATATCATAATCATATTGAATAATCTCACCATTAGATGCATTAATTTCATAATCATATTCTTTACCATTACAATAAAACTCTATATCATATTTTTGAATTCCATCATCAAAATCCTTGTTTGCTTGAACAAATGTTACTTGGTCACTACTTAATCCTGCATGTGATAATGCTATTTCTTTTGCTTTATCTAGTGAAATTTCACCTGTATTATTTATATTATTATTTTGTGTATTACTTTCACTGCTATTTTGTACATTAGATTCATTACTGTTTTGTGTAGTAGATTCAGTATTATTTTTATTATTATCACTTGCTACACCTGAATTTGTACATCCTACTAAACTAATACTAACTGTTAATATAATTGCTGCTAAACTTAATTTTTTCATTTTTTTTCTCCTTTTGCTAAATATAATTTATAATTATTTAAAATATACACTTATTCTTGTATATTTATCTAATTCACTATCTATTTTAATTTTAGCGTTATAATTATTTACTATTCTATTTGCAATAGATAGTCCAATTCCAAAAGAATTATTATTTACTCTAGATTTATCAACCTTGTAAAACCTTTTCATCACATTATTAATTTCATTTTCTGGAATTCCAATACCATTATCCTTGACTTCTAATTTAAATTTATTAGCCTCTTTTTTTAATATTATTTCAATTTCTATATTATCCTTATTATTATATTTTATAGAATTATCAATAAATATAATTAATAATTGCTTTAAATCATTTGGGTCAATTTTCATACTTATATCTTTATCAATATTAACCATATATTTTACATTTGGTTTTAAAACTCTATATTGTTCTATAACCTCATCAACTACTATTATAGGATTAATTTCTTCTAATTTATTTAGGTTTATTTCTGATTTTTCTGCTCTAGATAGAAGTAACATATCATTTACTAATTTTTTTAACCTTTCTACTTCTCTTAGACATATGTCTAATGATTTTTCTAAACGCTCCTTATCATTCTTGCCCCATCTTTTAAGCATACTTAAATGTCCATGAAGTGCTGTTAGCGGTGTTTTTAATTCATGTGATGCATCTGATACAAATCTACTTTGCTCATGAAATGCCTCTTCTAATTCATCCATCATTGAATTAAAAACAATATTTACTTTATCCACCTCATCATTTAGTTCTGAAATTTCCGCTCTTTTATTAATACCTTTTTCCTTTATTTCATTCATAGTTGTTGTAAGCCTTCTAAGTCTATTTATAAAATTCTTCGAAACATACATAGCTCCTACACCACTTAAAACCAATCCTAAAATTAATGTGAAAATTAAAATTGGAAAAGAGTTTTCAGTAAAATCCTGCAACATCTCATTTTCTCTAACTATCTGTAATGTATATTCAGAACCTGCTATATTTATTGGTGCTGTTAGAATCATATATATATCAGAATCAAAAAATCTAGATTTAATTGAAATATGTTTATTTACATAATCAAGTTTAATATCTTGCCATACTTCAGATGGAGATTCATAGTATATTTTATTTGATGAATAAATTCTAATATATTCATCATCATCATCATTTGCTAAATGTTGTACGTATTGATAAAAACTATTTTCTGATATTTGTATGTTTATATCTTGAGATAAACTAATTATCTCTTCATACCTATTTTTTAATAAATCTTTTTCATATTCATCTGTAAACATCCAAAATGCAATTAGTTGACCAATTGTATATATAAATAAAATTAAACTAATTATGAAAAATGACTTTTTCATAAATTCTAAAAATATAGGT
>JAEDJT010000081.1 GCA_016296185.1 Bacilli bacterium | reverse complement strand
TATCTGATACATTACAAACTCATGAAATTAATATAAATAAATTATTAAAAGCCGTAGATAAACCTCCTACATTTACAAATCCTACTTTAAACTTATCTCTTAATAGAACAGTGATAGAACATAATGTTGCAGTAGATGTAAATATAACACCTAATTTCAATAAAAATGATGCAGGGAATATAACAGGTTACTTATTAAAAAAAGGAGATATAATATTAGTAGATAGTGCATCTACACAGTCGTATACTGATAATATTATTATTACACATGGTACTTTTATAACATATACTGCTACTGTATATTATGGAGAAGGTGTTAGTAAAACAAGTACATTTGGTATTGAATATAAAGGATTAAGTGCAGGTAGTATAAATGCTAATAATACAATAAGAGCTTATGCTAACAGTTATTATGGTGTGATAGATGGTGATACTGTAACAGATGTATCATTATTGTCAAGTAGATTAGGAACTTCAAGAGGTTATTCAACTACTTATAATATGACTAATCAAAGAAGTGTATATATGTATCCTAAGAGCTTCGGAGCATTAACAAGTATCAAGGATGCTAACAATTTTGAATATATTAATAGTTATACAAGAACAACTATGAGTTATAATGGTGTAGATTATTATGTTTATATACTAACAGACCCAGTTACAATAACTGTATTTAAACAGGTATTTAGTTAAAGTAAGGGGGTGATAATATGGCATTAAACATCGGTGATAATTTTAGTTATTTAGGTAAAAAGTTTTTAGATGCTAGACAATCATTTAACACATTAGAAGAAATGAATAGTTGCAATGATGTACCAGAAGGTTTTATAACTTATTGTAAAGAAAATAATAAAAGATATGAATATAAAAATAACACTTGGATTGAGCGTGTTTCAGATAGTATAACACAAACAGAAATAGATAAGTGGAATTCTGCTGGAATGACAGATGAAGAAAAAGAACAGCTTGAAACAAAATTTGATAATGCTACATCTGAAACAATAATTGATGAAAATGAAAATAAATTAACTAAAATAACATTTTATAGTAATGGAAATGAAATGAAATCAGTTCAATTTAAAAATGGTGATGATGGTATCAATATGGATGATGTTGTTTATTATGGAGACGATGAACCAACAAACGATAATGTAATTTGGTTTGTTCCCAATAATTCATTACAAACAAATATTTCATATGATAATCCAATTATAGTTGAACTTATAAATACTATAAGAAATATGCAATCACAAATAACTCAATTACAAGCTGATGTAGAATATCTTAAAATACATGGTGGTGGAAGTGGTAGTGGTAGTGGAAATGAACCTATCAAACCTCCTATTACTTCAACTTATTCTTATTTAGTATTAGAAGATGGTTCTAAATTATTATTAGAAGATGGTAGTGGTATATTATTAGAACAACAAAATATAATCAATAATTCATCTTACTTAGTATTAGAAGATGGTTCTAAATTATTACTAGAAGACGGTAGTGGTATACTATTAGAACAACAACAAAGTAACGTTACTAATTCATCTTGTCTTTTATTAGAAACTGGAGATAGGATGTTATTAGAAAATGGAGATAAAATATTATTAGAAGCATAAATTAAAGAAAGGTTGGTGTAAAAATGGCAGATAAAAAATTATCTGAATTAACTCAAACGACTAAAATAACTGGGGAAGAATTAGTACCAATATTAATTGATGGTCAAAATAAAGTTGTTAAAACTCAATATCTTAAAGGTGCAGACAACTTAACTGGTGAATACGTTGATTTAATTGGTGATGATGGTAATACATATAGAATGAAGGTAGTTAATGGGAAAGCTACTTTTACAAAAATAGAAGCATTTACTGGAACTGGAGCAGTAGAAGGAGAAAATGCAACTTTTGATGGTTTAATAATAAATCAAATGTATGGTGGAGGAACTGATTTAGTTGACACTCCAGTATCTCACTCATTTATAGAACTTTACAACTTTACAGATTTAGAAATAAACTTAAAAGGTTTATATTTATGGTATAGAGCACTATCAGGTGGATGGCAATCTCTAGCATTAGAAGGTATAGTACCTCCAAGACATTCATTTCTTATAAGATGTGGAGAACATAAAGCATTATATTCTCAAGGTGTTAGATGTAACATAGTAGATTACGATATGAGTTGGAATATAAAATTATCTAGTAAAGGGTTTAGTGTTTATCTTTGTATAGGAGATACAACTCCAGAAGATAATCCAGTTAGACAAACTAAAGATGCTCAAGGAAATGTTACTTTTACTAATGGTAGATATATTGACTTACTAGGTGCTGGTGGAAAAGGTGAAGGTGAAAGTGTTTGGGCATACGAAACAAGATATTTAAAATGTATGGATTCAAATACAGCTGTCCATAGAATAGATTACGCAAATAGTGGTAAAAAGATTATAGGTAGTAACGGAGCAGTAAAAGGTTTCAATGACTGTGACTGTGAACCTATAGATTATAAAACTTGCGATGTTGATGTTTATAGACCTAGATGTACTAAAGATGGTAGATGGACTGAGTTTTACGATAAACCTAAACAAAAAGAAACTTTACCATCTATGATTAATATAATGTTTGGTCAAGATGGAAATACAACAAGAACATTTACATTCCAAACTCCTTTAACAGATAATGGATTTGTTAAAATAAGAAAAGATGGAGAAGTTAAATGGACTTCTTATGAAACAACAATAGAAATCGCAAGTAATGTAGACGGTGATACATCAGTTCACAGATGTATTGTAAGAGATTTAGAAGTAGGAAGTTATGAGTATATGGTTGGTACAGAAGGTTGTTCATCAGATACTTATTCATTTGAAGTAAAAACTTATAATGAAACAACTCCAATAAGAAT
>JAEDJT010000080.1 GCA_016296185.1 Bacilli bacterium | reverse complement strand
GATTTACATACTCATAGCAATAAAGATATTTTAGATAATATAACTTCAGATAAAATTGATAGTTGGGATAATAAATCTGATTTTAGTGGTAGTTATAATGATTTAACAGATAAACCAATTATCCCTTCAATTAATAATACTACAATATCAGAAACAGAAGTATACTCTAGTTCTAAAACAGAAGAAAGATTGTCTGAAATAGAAATGAATATAGATTCTGATATAACAACCGTTTCAGATGGTGTAATTGAAATAGATGAAAGAGTTAATTATTTAGAAGAAAAACAATTAATAATTGATGCTTTCGATGGAACTTATGATAGTTTACTTAATAGACCTTCAATAGTTTCACCTAATGATGTTTTAACTAAAAATAATACAGAATTATATAGACCAATATCAAGATATAATCCAGCTACAAAAGAATATGTTGATGATTCTGTTGCGATAGAATTATTAAATTTATCATTAGTAGTAGATAATGGAAATGAAGTATATTCTTCAAACTCTTTTATAGATTATTTAAATGAAATAGCAAAACATTTTATATCTGAAAATATTATATTAGGTGGAGATAATCTTAAATATTATCATATTTTCAGAGGTAAACTTGACCCAACTAATCCTAACACTAAAGAAAAATTGCCTTTGACTATAGAAGAAAAAGAATATAATAATATTACTTATTTCTCTATGCTTAATCACCCATACAATATTTTAACTACTTTTATATTTGCAAACGAAGGAAATCTAAGAATAGAATCACCTTGGACAGCTCAATATGATGATGGTGATATGTATTCATCTATTACAGTTACGGATATAGGAACAATGTATGAATTAATAGGTGCTGGTGGTGTAGCAACAGATAATAACGTAGCAACTGATGAAGAGATTACACAAATGTTAGATGATATATTTGGAGGTGAAGAATAATGGCAGACGACAGTAGAATTACCAAAGCTCAGTTGAGGGAAGCTATGAATAAGGTTAAGATATATACGAATAATAAAATAGCCAATATTACTAGTGCAACTAAAGTAGAACCTGAAGAATTAGATATGCCTAAAGTTTTTATATATGGTAGTGCATTACCAACGACAAAAACTGATGTGTTACTTACTATGGATTATATATCTAATACTGATAAATTTAGTTCATATATAAAACTTAAATGTCAAGGCACTTCTAGTATGAGTTTTGATAAGAAAAATTTTACAATATCAATGTTTAATGATGAAGAAAGAGTGACTAAACTTAAAAAAAATTTTAAAGGTTGGGGTGAACAAAGCAAATTTGTTTTAAAAGCTAATTATGTTGATACTACCCATACTAGAAATTTGAGTGGTGCAAGAATTGCTTATGATATGATAGAAAGTAGACCAGATAGTGAATTTAAATCAAATTTATTAAATGCTCCTAGATATGGACTTGTTGATGGATTTCCTATTAAACTATATTTTAATGGTGAATTTTATGGAATATATACATGGAATATTCCTAAAGATGGTTGGATGTTTAATATGGATAAAAATAACCCTAATCATATTGTATTATGTGCTGAAAAAAATACAGATGGTAATTCTAGTTTAATAAACTCATGTCAATTTAAAAAACTATGGACAAATGGAGATGAAGGCGACTGGTCAGTAGAATTTGGAACTTATAGTCAAACAGTAGCCGATAGTTTAAATAGATGTATAAATTTTGTAATGACTGCTACAGATGACGAATTTAAAACTAATATATCTCAATATTTTGATTTATATAGTTTATTAGATTATTATTGCTTTAGTTATTTAACATGTCATTTAGATGGGTTAGCAAAGAATATGTTAATGGTTACTTATGACGGAGTTATATGGGGTGCAAGTTTATATGATATGGATAGCATATATGGTGTTCAATGGCATGGAAATTCTTATGTAGCAACTAATTATCAATGTCCTGAAGAATATCAAGAACAATTTAGTTTACTATGGGAAAGAATTGAATTTTGTTTTGGTGAAGAATTGTATGCAAGATACCAAGAATTAAGACAAGGAGCTTTATCTTTAAGTAATATAATTAAACATGTTGAAGAAATATACGATATAATACCTGATAGAGTATTTGCTGATGAACATGCTAAATGGACTAATTTACCTCAAGTATCGGCTAATACAATGACAAGATTTAGAAATTATATGAGAGATAGAGCTGTATATGTAGATAATGAAATGAAAGTAATAGGTACTAAAATTGCTTGTACAGGTATTACTTTAGATAAAAATACTTTAACATTTAATGAAATTAATAAATCTGATGAAGTAATCATTACTACTTATGAAAAAGGATTTTTATCAAGAAGTCAATATGGCTATTCTTCAGGTTATGAAATGGGAGAAGTTATCCCAAATGCTAATGATGTAACAACTGATTATATACCATGTGATAATAATAATGAATTTACTATTGATAATTCAGCTGGTGGAACTGGCATGGGTGTAGTTGGATATGGTAGTGATAAACAAGCATTATATGTATTAAATTTTGATAGTTATACTTGGAAATCTAAAGAAGAATCTGTTGAAATGTATGTAACAGCCGATGTAAACCCACTTAATATTATTAATATACCTGAAGATGTTAAATATTTTAGAATATGTTTCTATACTCTTACTCCAGAAACTATAACAATAACGAAAAAATATATAAATAATTCAATTTATCAAACATTAACTGCAACTGTAACACCTACTAATACTACAGATAGAGTATTATGGTCAGTAAATCCAACAGATATAGTAGTCGTTGATGATGGAGTAGTAACTCCTATTGCTAATGGTAATTGTATTGTTACTGCTACTTGTGGTGATTATAGTGCATCTTGTTCTATAACCGTTGAAGCTATTATTCATTCTTAACCAATTATATGGAGCTATGAAATATGTGAGATGGTATACTAAAGGATTTACTGCTGAAGAAGT
>JAEDJT010000079.1 GCA_016296185.1 Bacilli bacterium | reverse complement strand
ATTGACGAGGTATCTAAGATACAAATACAAGATATAGAGTTTGAAAATAATAAATTATACGTTAGGGGTAAAGGAAAAAAAGGAGCTATAAGTCGTTATACAAATTTTAACGATAAAGTAAAAGTATTAATAATTGAATTAATAAATTATAATCCTAATAGAACTTACTTATTTACAAATGCAAGATATGAAAGATTATTTACTCAAGGAATAAGAAGTGTATGGTATGATGCTTTAAAAATAGCAAATGTGAAACATTATGTTCCACATAATTGTCGCCATTTTCTTGGCAGTCAACTCGTATCTAAAGGAGTTCCAATCAACAAAGTATCTCAAATATTAGGACACTCCAATCAAACAACTTCACAAAAATTTTATATAAAACCTATAGATAACTTTAATGATGATTTAGGAAAAATAGATATATTTGACTAGAGGATTTTTCCTCTAGTTTTTTAGTAATTATTTAACTTTATAAAAATATTTATATTTCATGTATATTATTTCTTTGGCATGGTTATAATAAAGATAAAATATAAAAGGAGTGATATGCATGAAATATAGAGACAAATTTTTATCAAATATAGAAAGTGAAAGTACAAGAAAATCTTATGAAACATTATTTAGTAAAATGAGAGAACTAGAAAAAGTATTAAATAAAAACATTGAGGATATAAATACAAAGAGAGAATTTTTATTATTACTAGATTATTGTGCAAAAGGGAATACATATAACTCGGTAAACGTAAAGTATAGTTTATTAAAAAGATATTATAATTATATAGGAAATAAAAACATAAACTTAATAACTAAATATGACTTAAATAAAATAATTGAAAATAATAAAGAATATGAAGAAAAGAGATATATTTCTAAAGAGGAGCTTATAAAAAAGGTATCTAAATTAGAAAATTATTCAGATAAAGCAATATTGCTTTTAGCAAGAAATGGAATTGGAGCAACTTTTGAAGCAAAGGATTTAATAGAATTAAAAATAAAAGATATTGATTTTAAGAATAATATAATATATAATAAAAAGATAGATGATTATACAATGTATATAGTAAAGAGAGCAGTAGAAGAAAAAGAATATGTATCGTTAGGAACTTATGAAAAAGTAATAATATATAATCCTAACAGTCAATATTTATTTAAAACTAGACCAACTAAAGGAACATTAAATGGCTTAGAACCTCTTCGCACAAGTGGATTTAGAGGTCGTATGCAAAAGATTAAAAGTGAATTACAAGATGATAGCATAATATTAAGTAATTTAATACTTAGTAATGTAGTAGATAAAGTAATAGATTATCAAAATGAATTAGGAAGAGAATTAACTCAAAGTGAATTAAGATATTATCTAAAAGATGAATTTGGATTAACAAAAAATTTATATGATATTCGCAAAATGACTAGACAGAAATTAAATAAATTGGTATAATGTAATCAAAGGAGGATTTGATATGAACAGAGAATTATTCTTAAAAGATAAAGAGATGAGCGAAAGCACAAGAAAATCTTATGATACTTTATTTAAAAGAATAGAAGTACATGAGAATTTAATTAATAAAAACATAGAAGAATGGGATAAAGAAGATTGTTTGGAAATGTTGGCAAATACTGGTAGTAAAAAATATAATACAATAGCAGTAAAATGGAGTTTATTAAAGAAATATTTAATTTATATTGGTAATACAGTTTATAGAGATATTAATAAATATGATTTAGAAGAAATTGAAAGTAGTACATTAAGATATATTCCTTATGAAGAAGTAGTTATGGCAGTAGATATATTTGATAATTATATAGATAGAGCAATAGTATTATTATTAAGAAACGGAATAAAAGGCGAAGAAATTAGATTATTAAAAACTAAAGATATAGATGTAGAGCAAAAATTAATTAAGTTAGAAAATAGAGTTATAGAACTAGATGAATATACAATGAATATAGTAGATAGAGCAATAAAAGAACGTGGATATAAAATGTATGTAAGAAATAAGAGTAATTATGATTATTATTTTTATAATATGGATAGTGAATTTTTTGTAAAGAATCGTAAAAATAAATATAATAATAATGGATTAGACGGTATGAAAGAAAATGCAATGAAGGATAGAATTAATAAAACATTAAGGAGAATGGATGTAGAAGGTATATCAACTACTTCACTTATAATAAGTTATGCAGTTGATAGAGTAATACAATTTGAAGATGAAACAGGTATGATATTAACAGAAAAACAAGTAAAAGCATTTATAGATAGACAATTAAATATACAATGTAATTTTTATACTACATTTATATTAAAAAATGAACAAAGAGAAAGTTTAGGTGGATAAAAATATCCACTTAAATTTTTAAAATTATTTGACTTTTAATAAGAATAATTGTATAATATAATTAAATGAATAAAGGAGGGTAAATATGAGTATTTATGATAGCTATAATAAAATAAAACATAAATTAATAGAAATTGATTATATAATAGACGATATATGTATTGAAACAGATATAAAATATCCACCTGAAAAATTTAGTAAAAATAAAAATAATAAAGAAATATGTGATATAAGCATGAAACTTTCAGAATTAGAAAATTTAGTTATAAAAGCAATGAAGAATAATAGAGAGTAGGAGGATAGTATGTATAAAGAGTTGAAAGAAGTTAAAATTTTATTTGATAAAATTGCTAATACAAGTGGTAAAAATGATAAGATTAAAATTATTAAACAAAATAAAGATAATGAATTGTTTATAGAATGTTTAAAATTTTTATTAGATAGCGATATAGTAACTGGTTTGAGTAAGAAAAAGATTAACAAAGAAGTTCCAATAGTAAAAACAATATTTAACAAAGATATAACTTTAATATTCGACTATTTAAAAGAGCATAATACTGGTACTGATGTAGATATATCTTATGTAAAAACATTTTGTCAACAACAAGGTGAATTAGAAGAGTTTTGCAAAGGTTTATTTACTAAAAGTTTAAAAATTGGTATAGATGTAAAAGG
>JAEDJT010000078.1 GCA_016296185.1 Bacilli bacterium | reverse complement strand
TATTTCAGCTATCAATGTAATAGCTGTAAAACGACCAACACCAGGGATGCTATTATCATACTTATTTTCAGCCCATGTAGCTCCTTTTTTAGAATTAGAAATAAGAAGTTCTAATATTTCGCTTTTGGGAGCGTTTAAAACAGATTCTGGAGTTGGATATGCATTTAAAATGGAAAGAGAGCTATTACAAGTAGGATTTGAAAATATAGTATTGTAATTAGGAAATATAATTCTTAAATCAGCAGATAATTTTTTCTTGTAAATAGAAGCATTATCAGTTAGTTTGTAATATTCCTATTTTGGCAATAGATAAAGCATCTTTTTTATCATTTTTCACTTTTCTTATATCCACATTTTTGTTACAATTAGTAACGAGTGGATTGATAACAAATGTGTTATCAAAGTTTTTATTAAGAAAGTGGAAAAGAGATAAGTGGTACACGCCAGTGGACTCCATGAAAATGCCGGTTTTCATATTGAACTCTTCTTCCACTTTTTTTATTTCTTTAAATAAGTAGTTGAAACCACTAACATTATGCTTTATCTTAAATGATTTTCTGTAAGTATCTCCGTTTGGTGCAAGTATTGCAACATAAGAAAAATCGGCAGAAGCATCAATACCTATATTCAGGAGTATTATACTAAAAAATATTTAATTTGGTTAGGTCCCTTTCAGGGATTTAAATAGAAAACTATAAACAAAAGACAAGATCTACACCTTACGATGATAGACGAAAAATACGAATAATAAATAAAAAAATTAGTTGAATGTTCGTTAGAATAACAGAAAGTTTTCTATCAAATGTTAAAACTACATTATACAAGGAGGATATTATTATGGTTCAAATATATAAAACAACTAGCGAAACTGATCAAACATTAAATATATTAAATAGCATTGAAAATAACTGTTGGATTAACCTTGTAGCTCCATCAGATGAAGAATTATTACTAATATCAAAGAAAACTGATGTGCCTCTAGAAATACTAAAAGCACCACTAGATGATGAAGAAACATCTAGAATAGACGTAGAGGATAATATAATGATTGTAATTGTTGATATTCCTTTTACTGAAATGGAGGATAACTCTCTTACCTATGATACTTATCCCCTAGCAATTATACATACAGAACAATATCTTATTACAGTATGCCTAAAGAATAGCAAAATACTAACTGATTTTGTTAATGGTAAAGTAAAATCTTTTTTTACTTTTAAAAAATCAAGATTTATCTTACAGATACTAAATAGAATATCCACTTACTACTTATTATACTTAAGACAAATTGATAAAAAAAGTTTAATGATTGAAAAAAGGCTTCACAAATCAATGAAAAATAGAGAGTTAATACAATTACATTCCCTAGAAAAATCTCTAGTATATTTCTCCACTTCATTAAAAGCCAATGAAATAACATTAGAAAAAATGTTAAAATTTGATATAATGCGAAAATACGCAGAGGATAAGGATGTTCTTGAAGATGTAATTATAGAAAACAAACAAGCCATAGAAATGACTGAAATATACAGTAACATTCTTGCCAGTACAATGGATTTCTTTGCCTCTGTTATTTCAAACAATCTTAATATAGTAATGAAAATACTAGCTTCTGTAACAATACTTATGGCCATTCCAACTATTATCGGTGGAATATATGGAATGAATATTCCATTACCACTAACAGCAGAATTTGCTTCTAATCCATATCCCTTTTTCGTCGTTATAGGTAGCACTGTTGGTATCTGTGCACTAGCAGCATTCATACTATTTAAAAAGGATATGTTTAATTAATAAGAACACTTTAATAGATAATTCATATACTAATAATGCAGAAATCTATATACAAAATATAGACTCTGCTTTTTTTATTACAATTAATACATGGAGGGTGATTATTTTTTGTTAAAGGGTAAATGTTTAAATGAAAATTCCACAATTGGAATACTTGCGCCTGCTTCACCAGAAAAGGAGAATTTTATTAATAATAAATTATCTCTATTTAAATCCCTATGCTTTAGCAATATTAAACTTGGTAAACATCTTTATAATAAACATGATTATCTTGCTGGTAATGATAAAGATAGGGCTTCAGATATTAATGATATGTTTAATGATGACTCTATAGATGGAATAATATGCTTTAGAGGGGGATATGGTTCAATTAGGACACTTCAATATATTGATGATAGTATAATTAAATGCCATCCAAAATTTTTTTGTGGTTTTAGTGATATTACTCTACTTTTAAATCATTTTAGAAATCTAGGTCTCATATGCTTTCATGGTCCTATGATTAATTCTAATTTATCAGATTGTGAAACTGTAAAATCTTTATTAGATATATCTAAATATAATTTCTCTAATTATTCTTATAACCTCAATCATTATTGTGATATAAGATATATAAATGATAATTCCTTTTCTGGTCAATTAATAGGTGGCAATCTTGCAACAATTTGTAGCAGCATTGGAACACCTTATGAAGTTAAAGGCAATAATTTTATCATCTTACTTGAAGAAGTTAATGAAGAACCCTATGTAATAGATAGAATGCTTACTGAATTAATTTTTCATAATTTCTTTGATTCGTGTAATGGAATTATTATAGGTCATGTAAACAAATCAAAATTATTTGATTTATGTTATAAAAATCATCTACAGCAAGTATTTATAAATAGGCTGAAAAATTTACATATACCTATGATAATTGGATTTCCTTTTGGTCATGATTACCCTAATTTTACTATTCCAATAGGATGCAATGCTCATTATTCTAAAACACAAAAACAATTAATATTAACAGATTCTTTTCTTATATAATTATTAAGCCATATTAGCAATAATTCTAATATGGCACTTTTATTTTTTACAAAAAAAAACTAGTAAGATATTCTTACTAGCTAAATATGGAGGCGCCACCCAGATTCGAACTGGGGATCAAGGTTTTGCAGACCACTGCCTTACCACTTGGCTATAGCGCCACATATGGTGGCTCGAACTGGAATCGAACCAGTGACACGAGGATTTTCAGTCCTCTGCTCTACCGACTGAGCTATCGAGCCACATTACCTGGCGACGTCCTACCCTCCCACACAGTCCCCCATGCAGTACTATCGGCGCTATAGAGCTT
>JAEDJT010000037.1 GCA_016296185.1 Bacilli bacterium | reverse complement strand
ATGGCAGGGGTAGCAGGAGTCGAACCCACATCAGCGGTTTTGGAGACCGTTATTCTACCATTGAACTATACCCCTAAAAAAGTAGACAATCATATTATAACATATTTTTAATTGTTGTAAAGCGTTTTAATC
Organism: Bacilli bacterium; assembly: GCA_016296185.1. Lineage (GTDB taxonomy): Bacteria > Bacillota_I > Bacilli_A > RF39 > UBA660 > Coprovivens. The sequence continues at coordinate 14,130 of JAEDJT010000037.1, read as the reverse complement.
AAGCAAATATCAATAAAAGCATAGAATATATAAGGTGATATTATGATTATAAATTATTCAACTAAAGAATTAAATTTATTAGCAAGAATAATGAGAGCAGAAGCATTAGCTGAAGGAAGCTTAGGAATGTTAATGGTAGGAAATGTCGTAGTTAACAGAGCATTAGCATCTTGTTTAACATTTAAGAACATAAGAACAATTACAGATGCAATATATCAAAAATCGCAATTTTCAGGAATAAACTCATCATTATTTCAATCTAGTCCAACATCAACAGAAAAAGCATTAGCTAAAAGAGTGTTAGAAGGTGAATACTATCATCCGGCTACACATTCATTATGGTTCTATGCACCAAGCAATAAAACTTGTAAAAGTACATGGTATAATCAAGATTATGCAGGTTCATATAAAAACCACTGCTTTTATGAACCAAAAAAAGGAGAATGTCCACAAATAAAATGATATAATAAATATGGTGATTATATGAAAATAGCATTAGATATAGATGATACATTAACAAATACAAGAGAAAAACAAATAATATTATGGAAAGAATTTATAAAGAAACATCCAACTAAAGAATATACAGAAGAATTGCCTAAAGAAATAAACGCATTCGATAATGAATACATTTCAATGTTTTGGGATGAAAATAGAGAAATTCTTTCTTTTAAAACAACATTTAAAGAAAAAGCAGATATAATTACAAATCAATTACATAAAGATGGACATAAAATATGTATAGTAACATCTAGACCAGAATACAAATACAAAGATTTAACAAACAGACTAAAAAATTGGTTTAAAGAAAATAATATCTATGTAGATGAAATATATACTTCAATAATGGATAAAGGAAATTTTTGTAAAGAAAATAATTTCGATTTAATAATAGACGATTCTATAAATCATATAACAAAAGCAAATGAATTAAACATTAAGACAATATTATTTAATAATAACAATGATTACAAAGGTAACCAAACAAATAACTGGTTAGACTTATATAAAATAATAAAAGAATTAGATAAATAATCTAATTCTTTTTATATGTATAATATTTGACCTATTTGTAAATTACTATTTAAAAGATTATTCTTTTTCATCAAATCATCAACAGTTGTATTATTTTCTTTGGCAATTTTCCATAGGGTATCTCCCTTTTTAACAACATACTGTTTACTATCTCCAACTTTAAGTTTCATACCAATACTAATCAAATTACTTTTTAAATTGTTAATATCTTTTAGTTTATCAACAGTCATATTAAATTTTTTTGAAATACTCCATAAAGTATCTCCACTTTTTACTATATAAAATTCATCATTACTATAAGGTACATATTTAACACCTATATAATCACAAATAGATTTAACAACTTGTTCTGCATATGATTCCCAATTAGATTTTAATAAATTAGCATCATTAACATTGTCTAAAAAGCCATATTCAATAATAACTGATTCAATATTAGGTGTATCTCTCAAAATATAATAATAATCTTTACTAGTATCACTTGGTAAACGTTTTTGATAATACTTTCTAACATATCTTCCAGTACTACTTAAATTATCACTAATAATCTTACTGAATTTGTCATTATTTCTTAAAGCATAAATAACTTCAGCACCTTCGCCACCACCAGCATTAATATGATTACTAACTAAAATAATATCAGAACTTGTACCATAAATATTATTAATTTTTTTTACCCTATTATCAGAATTTAAAGTAGAATCATCACTTCTACTCATTGTATTTTTAACACCTAATTGGTCTAATCTATTATGAATATAATTAGATATTTTTAAAGTTAAATCTTTTTCAACAATTCCATTTCCTACTGCACCACTATCAGTACCACCGTGACCAGCATCAATAATCACACCTTTATAAGCCATATAGATCACCTCTATAATAATTTATGATAACAAATAAAAAAAGACACTATTTAGTGTCTTCTAAACATAAAGAAATTAATTTATATATATAAGAACTTATAAATCCATAATTATTTAAATTATTTAATAACTTCATTCTATCATTTAATTCTTTTTTAGAAATATTATTCTCAGCAAAACCTAGATAATTACCTAAAAAATCATTTTTATATTTAATAATTTTTTTCTTTCTCTTTTCATTTAACTTAGTCATATTACTTTCTAATTCATTCTTTTCTCCATTAATAGAATCAATCTTAGAAGCAATATCTAAATCCTCTTTATCTAAATGATTTAATTCATATAAATCATCATCTATTCTAACTAATTTATACTCAATATCATTTAATTTTTCTTTATCTTTTTCAATATCTAAAATCATATTATTAACAGAGTCAATTCTATCTTGAGCAAACACTATTAAATTTTCAGTATCATTAGAATGATATGTTGAAGATTTACCTTCATGTAATTCACTAACAATTTGATGTCTAATTTTTAACTCATCTAATGAAACTAAAACTAATCTTAAATTTTCATAGAAATCTTGATCTTTAACCAAACTATCCCATGCGATATCACAATAATAATGTCTACCATCTATCTTAACTCTTAATAATGCATAATCTGAACTTCCATTTAAACTAGCAAGAACTACACCATTATTAACACCAATATTTTCTAAAGCACCTACAGAATATATCATATCAGAATCAATTCCAACAACACTCAACAAAAATTGGAAAGCTTTAGCATATGTTAATCTTGATCCATAACCCGTTCTAAATACTTTTAAAATATTATCATCATTAATATAATTATCACCATTTAAGAATCTAAAATTATTAACGAACCATTGATAACAAACTCCAAATTTTTCAACATTACCATCATTAAAATATATATATTTTGAAATAATATCAGAAACCATTTTAAATAAGCTATAAACTTCTTCATTAGAATATAACATATAATTTTTATATCTAAATCCAGTTGCTTCAATCCAACTTATAAGATTAAAGTTCTTTAATGGTTTATTAATTTTCCTTAAATAAGAAATAGAATCAACAAAATAAGAAATATCCAATTCACAAATTTTAATATTATCATTAAAATTTAAAAGATCATAAATATTATTCATATTAAATAAAGATTTATTATTATACATAGATATTCTAAATAATTTTTTACAAAAATTTATATTATCTACACAAGATAAATTATCATTATCTTTAACAATTAAATTAACTAAATCTTTAAAATTAGTTAAATCAATTTTAGTTAGTTCATTTTGATTAGATATTGATAAACCAATAATATTATTATATCTATTAGAAATATAAACAAAGTCATTATTATCAATTGAAGGAGATAAAGAAATATCTAAACATTCAAGATTTTTAAAATAACCTAAATACTTAATGTCATTCTTAGAAATAGCCAAATCAACAATATAATCCAATTCATCTTCCGTAAACATAGTATTAGGATTTAAATTAGAAGAAGTATCTAAAAAACCAAATTTGTTATTAATATTATTTAGTTTTTCTCGGATTTGTTTTCCTAATTCACTTGTAATTCTAATCATTATATCCCTTCTTATTCTAAATTATATTATAACACATAAAAAAAAGTCTTACTATAAGACTTTTTATATTCACGAAAATTAGTTTTCTTGTGAAGTATTTGCTTGAGCAATAATGAAATCAGCAAATGCATCAACTTGAGCCTTAAAATTATCGAATTTAGCTTTATTTTCATCTAATTCTTGTTTTAAAGCAGCTGGTTTTTTACCACCATCAGTATTGAAGTATAATTGATCATCTTCGCTATCAACTTTTTCCATTTCAACACCAATTTCTTCTAATTTAGCTAAAATATTTTCAGCTGTAGTTTTCATATATTCAGCAGCAGCAATTGCTTCTGAAGTCTCAATAAATAGAGTATCCATATTTTGTGCCATATTCTATAACCTCCTAAATACCTAAACCTTGTGCAGCAGCTGCAGCATTTTGTTGTTTTTCATCAATGTTATCCGCAGCAGTATTAATTGTTGAGCAGAATTCATTTAATGTTTCATATTGTCTTGTAAAGAATGGTTTTAAATCTAATACTGTTTCATTAAATGTATCAGAAACACCACCTTTATAATCAGTAGCTAATAAAGCTTCAATTTTGCTATATAAACCATTAACTAAATCGTTAAATTCTTCAGCTTTATTTCCTACAGTATTACTCCAATCTCTCATTGAAGTTGTATTACTTCCTATTCTTGACATATTTCAGTCCTCCTTTATTTTCTTAATCATATCACAAGTTTTTTTTATTACAAATAGTTTTACACTTTATTTAACGTTAATTTTACAAAAAAAAAGAATAGACTAATCTATTCTTTCTCCAATAAGATCATATTCTTTTGAATCAACAATCTTAACATTAATAAATTCATTAACTAAAGTAACACCATCATTAGGAATATAAACGACTCCATCTTCACTTGGAACATCCATATAAGTTCTACCTATTAAATAATCTCCATCTTCATTAATATTTTCAATTAAACATTCATAAGTATTACCTATTCTATTCTTTAATAAATCACTGGATACTTTTTGTTGAATAGCCATAATCTTCTTACGTCTACTTTCTTTAGTCTTTTTATCTAGTTGGTTAGGGAATCTAGCAGCTGGAGTTCCATCTTCTATACTATAAGCAAAAGCACCTAATCTATCAAATTTATATTCTTCAACAAATTCACATAATTCTTTATAATTTTCTTCAGTCTCACCTGGAAAACCAACAATAAGAGTTGTTCTTAAAATTACATCAGGAATTTCTTTTCTTAACTTATTAATTAAGTTTCTAATAGATTTTCCATCGCTTTTGCGATTCATTTTCTTAAGTACATCATCAGCAATATGTTGAATAGGTAAATCAAAATATTTACATATTTTTTCGTTATTTTTAACAACTTCTATTAATTCATCAGTAATTGTTTCAGGATATGAATATAAAAATCTAATCCATTTAAACCCATCAATTTTACATAAATCATTTAATAATTCAGGTAATCTATCTTTACCATAAAGATCAACACCATATTTAGTAGTATCTTGAGCAATAACAACTAACTCTTTTATTCCCTTATCAGCTAACATTTTAGCTTCTTCTAAAATATCATCATATTCTCTAGAAATATATTTTCCTTGAATATATGGAATAGCACAATAAGTACAATAATTACTACAACCTTCAGCAATTTTTAAATAAGCCATAGTATCTCCAGTAGTTAAAACTCTATCCATAAATGATAAACTATCATATTCTTTTCTATTATTAATTAAACAATCAATTTTCTCCCATAATCTATCATAATCAGAAACACTAACAAATAAATCTACTTCTGGAATTTCTTTAGTTAATTCTTCTTCATATCTTTCAACTAAACAACCTGTAACTATTAAATACTTACAATTATTTTCTTTATAATCAGCCATTTCTAAAATAGTTTGAATACCTTCATTTTTAGCAGATTCTATAAAACCACAAGTATTTATTAATAAAATTTCTGCTTCTTCAGGATCATTTACAATCTTATATCCATGTTTTTTAAATAGACCTATCATTTCTTCAGTAACTACTAAATTTTTAGAACAACCTAATGAAATAAATCCAACTTTCACATTAATCACCCCAAATGCCTTACGTATTATAACACAAAATAAAAAAAGTAACTAATTATTAGTTACTTAATTTAATTACAACACTATTTTCTTTTCCATTTCTAATATAAGTAAGTTTAATACTATCTCCTACTTTATGTCTGTAAAGATAATATTTTAAATACATAAAATTATCAACTTTAAATTCATCAAATTTAACTATAACGTCGCCTTTTTTTAATCCAGCTTTATCAGCACTAGAACCAGATTCAACATCATTTACTACAGCACCATACTTAATTGATTCATCTAACTCAATACCATTTTGAGCTGCACCTTCAATTGTAGTCATACTAACACCTAATAATGGTCTAGTAACAGTTCCAGTATTTATTAATTGTTCAGCAACATTTAAAGCTACTTCAATAGGAATAGCAAATCCCATATTTTCAATACTAGCTCCACTACCATTATTTGATAATTTAGAATTATTAATACCTACTACTTGACCATTACTATTAGCTAATGGACCACCAGAATTACCACTATTGATAGTTGCATCAATTTGTAATAAATTCATATACCATGCATCCATAATATTAGTACCAGTTTTAGTAGAAGAAGTTGCTACCATTCTATCTTTACCACTTAAAATACCTCTTGTAACAGTAAATTTATAATTTAATGAAATAGGAGTACCAATAGCAAAAACAGTATCACCTAATTTCAAATCATCACTAGAGCCTAACTCAGCAACATCAACAATACTATCAACATTAACTTTAATAACAGCAACATCAGCATATTGATCACTACCAATTAAAGTAGCTTCTGATTCAGTATTATTACTAAAAGTAATATTAATATATTTTTGATTTTCTACAACGTGATGATTAGTTAAAATATAAGCATCTGATCCTTCAGTTTTATAAACAACTCCACTACCCCATCCAACATAATTATCTTCACTAGAACCAACTTTAACTATAACTGTAGCATTATATAATTTATCAACAGCATCAGAAATACCTTCATCTGTAACAGTAACTTCCTTTTCAGTTTTAGTAACATTAGTTATTTTTTGAGTAGCCCAATCTGGATTCATTTTCAAAACAATAAGTAAAGAACAAGCACCAACTAAAGCAGAAATAATAATTCCAAATAAAGCAAAAATTATAAATTTTAAATTAATTTTCTTATTCACCATATTCACCCATCCTTGCTATTTCTCTAAAATTCATAGGAAATCCCATTCTATCATAAATTTTATCAATTTCAATAGAATTTATTTTACCATCTAAAATATCTAATTCATAAGATAATTCATTAATTAAACCTGTAAAATCTTCTTGTCTTAATAATTGCTTAAGAATAATAACAGAAGCAAATAAATCGTCCTTACCATAAATATACTCTCCATCCATTTTAGGAATATTTAAATAAGCATGATACTTAGTATCTTCAATCGCTCTTTGAGTTCTATGATCAAACATAATATCTTCATGTGCACATAAGTTTCTGAAATTAGCTAATATTGGAAAATAAACTAAAAGATTATTAACACTAACACCATAAATATCAGCAATTTCTTTTTGATCCTCAGGTTTTAAAATTGTATACATTTCAGAGATTAAACCAAATGATAATACTTTACAAACAACCCAAAAAGGAACATAACCGTAATTACTCATATAATGCATAGTAGCAGAATGCTGACCACCATTAATTCTTATTTGTCTTTTGATTTTTTTTAATAAATCATTTACTTGTCTAACCTTATCGTTAGATCTATCAAAGTTTGCAGGGTTTAAATAATTCTTTTCTTTAATACCATATTTTCTAGATAAAACATATGAAAAAATACTCTTAGCATTATTTTCAACAATTAAAATATTCTTAAAAAATAAATTTCTTATTTGCCTATCAAAATTAAAAAGTGCGTAAAGTTCTTTAAAGTTAGTACCAGGAATAAACATTCTATCTTTAGGTGATTTTAAAAATAAATGTCTATAACCACTTATAAAAAAATAATTTTCACGAAGTAAAACATCATTAACATAATCGTAATCATCTATTTCTAGACCTTTACTTTTTAAAATATCAATTTGCTCTTCGATAGTTTTAAATGTCTTTATCACCTAGCATCACCCTATTATCTTATAAGATTATATCACAAAATAACTGGTATTTAAATGATATATTTATTAATTAGACATTATGTTATAATAATATGAAAAGTAGGTGAAAGAATGCCATCATTAATAACACATCATGTATTTTCAGAAGAAGTATATAAAAAACTTAAAAAAAACGAACAAAAAAACATAGAAGAAACTAAGATAATCTTTAATACTTTTGCTCAAAGTCATGATTATTTATTTTATTGCAGATTTAATATAGCTAAAGGAAAATACTTAGATGATTTAGGACATTATGCTCATAGACATAAAACACAAAACTATTTAATAAACATCCTTAAAAATATGAAACAATTAAGTCTAGAAAATAATTCAGAATGTTTATCATATCTATATGGATCAATAACACATTATGTATTAGATTCAACATGTCATCCATTTATATTTTACAAAGGCGGAGCATGGAATAAAGATGATAAAAAAACATTTAAGTATAGAGGAGAACATAATCATATAGAAAAAGATTTAGATGCAATATATTATAAAAAATACTATAAACAAGATTATAAATATTGTAATATTTCAAAAGATATTATTAAAAATCCTAAATTTTCAGATGAATTATGTAAGTTAATAAATAAAACATATAAAGATACATATGATGCAAATAATATTGCTTTCTATTATCAAAAAGGAATTAAATATTGTAAAACATTATCTTCAATAGCTATAAATGATAGATTTGGAATAAAAAGATCAATATATATTCTATTAGACAAAATAACAAATAAATGTTTTGGAATGATAAGTTGTTTTAGTACACACTTAAATCCAGATGATAGATGGTTAAATAAAAATCATAAAGAATGGAATAATCCATGTAATATTAAGTTAAAATATAACTATTCATTTGAAGATCTATATAAAATGAGTTTAGAAAAAAGTAAAAAATTAATAGATATATGTAACAAATATTTAAATAATGAAATAACATTACTTGAAGTAAAAAAACATATACCTAATATTTCATATTCAAATGGATTACTTGAAAAAGATTTCGTACCAATGAGACATTTTGAGTATTAAAAAAAGAGATAATAATCTCTTTTTTATTTTGTTAAACATTCTTCATAAATGTCAAAATCTTCATCTGTAAATACATCAAAAATAATTTTACTAAAGAATTTATCGTTTACATCTAAATATTCATTAACAGTATCTACTGCAATTTTACATGCTTCATTTTTAGGAAATTTATTCTCCCCTGTTGAAATACAACAAAATACTAAAGTTTTAACTAAATTGTTTTTAGCACAATCTAAAATATTAATATAAGTATTTTTTAATGCTTCTTTATCATCGTTTGTTAAATCACCATTTATCTCTGGACCTACAGTATGAATAATAAAATCACAAGGTAAATTATAAGCTCTAGTAATTAAAACATCAGATACTTTTAATTCACTATTATTCATAATGACATTACATTTTTTTCTAAGTCTGATACCACTAAAAGAATGAATACAATTATCAATACATTTACATTCAGGAATAAAACAGCCAAGCATAGAAGAATTTCCAGAATTAACAATAGCATCACAATAAATACTAGTTATATCACCTTTCCATAAACATATTTTATCTCCATGTTTAATATCAATATCCATAAGTTCATTTACTGGTTTTAATTCCTCACCATTAGTAAGTTTTTTATTAAATAATTGAGATCTTAAAAATTTATCTTCTGCATCTAAAACATCATCAGGAATATCTTTAACATCTCTTTCATTAACTAGTTTTCTCCATAATGAAACTTTTTCATCAAAACTAGAAGCATTATTATCAATACCACTCTCATCACATAAAAAATTTAATACTACATCTAAATATTTTTCCTTATTCATGATATCACCTATAATAATTATACAAATTATACATTATAAATTAAACTGATTTTTAAAATATATACAAAAGACAAGTAAAAAAAGGACTTTAATTAAATATATTATACTATATATATGCTATAATATTATTGATATGGAGGGACTTATATGAACTCAAATTTTAATGAATTAAGAAATAAATATACAACATTTATATATAAAAAATATAATTCAGAAATTAAAGACAATAATTTAATAATTACTTTTAATTTTGAAATACCAGGATTAACAATATTTAATCCACAAATAATTATACCTATACCAAATATTAATGTAGAAAAAAACGATTACTTAGACTATTTAATATTTAATTTAGGTTTAGTTGAATTAATAAGTTATTATAAATGTACATGTAGTCCAAATGTCATAATAGAAGCTGGATATATAGATCAAAATCAAATAAATTGGTTTAAAAAATTATATTATTATGGTTTAGGAGAATTTATGTATGTAAATAACATAAATATATCTGAAGACGAATTAATGACTATAACATGCAATAAAGATAAAAAAGATATAGAAATTCCAAACTATATAGGAAAAGGAAACTTAATACCTATTGGTGGAGGAAAAGACTCAACAGTTTCTTTAGAAATTTTAAAACCATATAAAGAAGATAATCATTGTTTTATAATTAATCCTAAAGAAGTAACTTTATCATGTGCACAAGTAGCAGGTTATAAACAAGATAAAATAGTTGGAATAAAAAGAACTATTGATAGTAATCTTATAGATTTAAATAAAGAAGGATATTTAAACGGTCATACTCCATTTAGTGCTATCGTAGCATTCACATCATATATAACAGCATATTTATATAATAAAAAATTTATTACATTATCTAATGAATCAAGTGCAAACGAATCAACAGTAATAGGTACTAAGATAAATCATCAATATTCAAAAACTTACGAGTTTGAAAATGATTTTAATAACTATACAAAAGAATATTTTAAAATCGACATACAATATTTTAGTTTATTAAGGCCTTTAACAGAATATCAAATAGGAATGTTATTCTCTAATTATAAACAATATCATCAAATATTTAAAAGTTGTAATGTTGGAAGCAAAACACAACCATGGAAATGGTGCTGTAATTGTCCTAAATGTTTATTTGTTTACACAATATTAAGTCCATATTTATACAAAGAAGATTTAGTAAAAATATTTGGTGAAGATATGTTTGAAAATCAAAACTTAATAAAAACATTTGACGAATTATTAGGATACAGCGAAACAAAACCATTTGAATGTGTAGGAACATACGAAGAAGTAAGATTTGCTACAAGTAAAACAATAAATAAATTAAATAATCAAGAATTACCATATTTATTAAATTATTATAAAAATAAATATCCATTAGAACTAGATACTAATTACGAAAGATTATTCAATAATGAACATAATATACCAATGGAATATATAGAATTAATAAGAAAAGAGCTTGATAAATATGCAAAATAAAATAATAGAATTATTTAAAGATAAAAATATAGCAATTTTAGGATTTGGATTAGAAGGTAAATCAACATATAATTTTATAAGAAAACATTTACCAAATCAAAAAATAACTATTATTGATAAAAATGATAAATCAGAAGATCTAAATAATGATTCAAATGCAATAACAGTATATGGAGAAGATTACTTAAATAATTTAAATCAATATGACATTATTATGAAAACACCTGGTATTACATTAAAAGATATTGATATAACTGATATAAAAGATAAAATTTACTCACAACTAGAAATTCTTCTAGAAGTAGATTCAAAAAATGTTATTGGAATAACAGGTACTAAAGGAAAAAGTACAACATCAACATTAATTTACAATGTAATAAAAGAACAAAATGAAAATACATACTTAGCTGGAAATATAGGAACACCAATATTTGATGAAATAGATGATTTTAATGAAGATACAATCATTGTAGTTGAAATGTCATCACATCAATTAGAATTTGTAAAAAATTCACCACATATAGGAATAATTTTAAACTTATACCAAGATCATTTAGATCATGCAGGAAGTGTTAAACATTATCATGAATGTAAACTACATATGTTTGATTATCAAAAAGAAAATGATTATGCATTATATTGTTCAGATAATGAAAATTTAAATAACATAATGAATAGCAAAAACTATAATCAAAATATATTAAAAATACAAAAAGAATATAATGAAAATTGCACATCACTTAAAGAAAATAAAGCTTATTACAATAATGAAATAATTTATGAAGATGATAATAATAGAAAATTATTAGGTGAACATAATCTAGAAAATATTATGGTAGTATGTACAGTAGCTAAACTATTAAATCTAGACCTAAATAAAGCAAAAAAAACAATAGATAAATTCACAGGACTAGAACATAGATTAGAACTAGTTGGAACATTTAATGAAATAACATATTATAATGACACAATAGCAACAATTCCAGAAGCAACAATATCAGGAATAGAAGCTCTTAAAAATGTAAATACATTAATATTCGGAGGTATGGATAGAGGTATTGATTATAATCCTTTAATTAATTACCTTAAAAGCAGTAACGTAGAAAATTTAATATGCATGCCTGAAACAGGATACAAAATCGGTAAAGAACTAGAAAATACAAGTAAGAATATAATATATGTAGAAACATTAGAAGAAGCTGTTATAAAAGCTAAAGAAATAACAAAAAAATCAACAATATGTTTATTATCTCCTTCAGCTCCAAGTTATAATTATTTCAAAAATTATATAGAAAAAGGAAATAAATACAAAGAATTAATTAAAAATAACTAAAAAAAGAATAGTTAAACTATTCTTTTTTTATTTTACAACTTCACTACTAAATAAATAATAAGATCTATCACTATTCATTTTAAAAGTATGTTTAAAAGTTAAATTATCAGCACTCTTCAATTCAAAATAATAAGCACTACTATCAGAAGAATGTAAGTAATAATTATCATATCCATCATCTGGATTAACAACATTACTTCTAGTATCAACTAAATATCCTTTTTCATAAATGATTAAAGATCCATCTTCTTCTTTTGTAACTTTTAATGTATCAAATTTAGGAGTTAACTCACCTGTAATACCAGTTACAGGATTAACTAAACCACAAACATAATTTTCTCCTTGAATAATACACTTAGTATTATCAGTAGCCATAAAATCTCCTGACACATCAACATTATCTACACCAAATAAACTTTTAGCTGCTGCATTAATGTCATTAATACTAATATTTTTTAATTCACAAATACCTAAACTGTATGATGATCCATCATCAGTAGATTCATAAGAAACTAAGAAGTCATTTTCACAATAACTACTTCCCCAGTAAGTATTTGCTAATGTACTATCAGTAAATTTTTCAGCTGATATTAAATATTTATAAATATAACTTAACATATCATCTTTATTCATTTCAGCTGATTTAAATCCGTTAGAATTATAAAAAACAGGACTTGCAGATATAATACTCTTTAATGAAGATATTGTAGCTTCATATTCCTTATCACCTGTAATATCAATAGAATTTTCTGTTTCATTCATAGTAAGATTATTGCCATCTTCATCTTGTAATTCAAGATACTTAGTAGTCATAATTATACCTAGAACTCCACCAAGAATAAAGAAAATACAAAAACATAATAAATATTTAATATTATTATTAGAACTCTTATCGAATTCTTCTTCAGTATTAGCCACTATCATCCACCCTTCCATCTTATTTATATTATATTTAAACTAAAATTTAATTGCAATATATAGGATAAAAAGAAATATAATTGTACACAAATATTTACACAAAAAAAAACCACAAAATGTGGTTTTTAAAACTACTAACGTTTTGAGAATTGTGGAGCACGACGTGCTTTTTTAAGACCTGGTTTTTTACGTTCTTTACTTCTAGCATCTCTAGTAACTAAACCTTCAGCTTTAAGGACTTTTCTATAAGAATCTTCTCTAGATTGATCAGCATCAGCATCGAAAGCTAATAAAGCTCTAGCAATACCTAATCTGATAGCACCAGTTTGACCAGAGTATCCTCCGCCTTTAACTGTTACTTCAATATCAAATTTATCTTCATTTCCAGTTGCTACTAATGGTTGTTTTAAATCCATTACTAATACTGCAAAAGGCATGTATTCATTTACATCTTTACCATTAACAGTAATATTACCTTTACCAGCAGTTAATCTAACTTGTGCACTAGAACGTTTTCTACGTCCAGTAGCAGTCCAAACTTTATTATTAGCCATAACTTAAAACCTCCTATTTAACTTTCATTTCGATTGGTTTTTGAGCTTGTTGATTATGATCAGGTCCAGCATATACAAATAATTTCTTACTCATAGCTCTTCCTAAACGACCTTTTGGAAGCATTCCTTTAACAGCTCTTTCAATCATTTCTTCTGGATATTTTTCAATCATAGT
>JAEDJT010000008.1 GCA_016296185.1 Bacilli bacterium | reverse complement strand
ATAAATTATAAAAATATAATACTTGACTTTATTTAGATTGTCATAAAAAAAGAAGCTATTGGCCTCTTAGATGTGTAATTGTTTTAGACTTGCAAGTAATATTGTTGGATCTTCTTCATCTTTTTTAGGAAATTCACTTGAAAATATTTTTTCTTCAGATCTATCTGTTTGACTATATTTTGTTACAGTAATAATATTAGGATCTCCTAATACCATTGATTCACTTGTACGAATTATTTTTGGTTCATCTGCAACACATAATCTTGTTATATCCATATATACTCTCATTTCTTTATCTGATTCCATTATATATGCTTCAAATGATCTATTTTCATTTCTATCTCCATCTGTTAAAGATAGTGATCCATTTATACTTATTAAATCTTTTTCTTTTCTAGCAGTAAATTCAACAATTGTAAGTTCTGTTACTTTAGAGTTTTTCATTGGATAGGATGTATCTCTAATTTCTTTACAGTAAGTTAAAATATTAATAATTTGTGATTGTTTTTTTTGTGGTATTCCAATAAATCTATAATCTCTTTCCATTAATATTCTTAACTCTCTATTAGTCATTTTACTCACTGCCTTTTCCTAATATTTTGTGTAGAGATTTTTAGCGAAAAATCTCCCTGTATTTTTATTATTTGCATTTTTAACATCCATTTATTAGACTACCAAAAATTAAGAAAAGATTCAATATTAATAGTTAATATTATTAAATTTTATTACATAAGTTTCATATCCATTACTTATTTCTATTTGTACAATATCTTTACTATTAGTATATATATTAATATCTGTAGATAATGTATCTATTTTATCTTTATATTTATAAACATCTAAATTATCATATTTTGATTTTGATGCTTCATTATCTTGTGTTATTTTTTGTATTTTATTTAAATCTAATAAATCAAAGTTTAATTGTTTTAGTTTTTCTTTTTTATTTGTCTCGTCATATACAATATCATTTGGTTTTGTACATGATCCTTGTTCTTTTTCACCTGTAACTGTTCCAGAACATTTATAAATTGTATTTTCATTACCTACACTATCTAGTATGTTATAAGTGTATTGGTAATCATTTTTATATAAATTTTCAAACATATCATCTAATGTGACTGTTTTTGATTGTGAATTATTATAATTTTTTATAAATTCTTTTGTTTCTTTACTATAAAAATTACTATCTGGTGCAATAAATAGAATATATATTAATGCAACAATTATTATTAGTGCATAGATAAAAAGGAATATTGTTCTTTTATCTGATTTCATTATTCTACTATTGTATTCATTAATTGTTCTTTATCTATTCCATTTAGATAATCTAAACAATTCATTTCTTTTTTACCAAATGGTTTAATTCTTGTTATATAAATAACTTTATCTTTTGTACATATTCCAATATTATCTTTATTTATTTCACAAATTGTTCCTGGTGAGAAGATTGAATCTTTTTCACCTATAAAGCATTCTAATACTTTTATTTCAACGCCATTTATTATTGTATTTGCTCTTGGCCATGGGTTTAATCCTCTTACTTTATTAAATACTTCTCTTGAAGGTAAATTAAAGTTTAAATGTTCGTCTTCTCTTTTTATATTCCACGCATATGTTGCTTCATCATTATTTTGTGGAATTCTTTCGTTTGTTCCGTTAATAATACTTGGTAATGTTTCAATTAATAATTCACTACCCATTTTACTTAATATATCATGTAATGTTCCAACATTATCAGTGTCTTTAATAACATATTCTTTTTTAGAAATAATGTCTCCTGTGTCCATATTTTTATCCATATACATTATTGTGATACCTGTTTTTTCTTCACCATCTAACAATGCTTTATGAATTGGTGCACCACCTCTTAATTTTGGTAATAATGATGCGTGAACATTTATACATCCTAAACGTGCACAATTTAATACACTTTCAGGAACGATTTGACCATAAGCGCAAGTTACTATTAAATCAGCATGTTCATTTACAACTCTATCAAATTCTTCTCTTATTTTAGTTGGTTGAAATACTTCTATTCCGTGTTCTAATGCAACTTTTTTCACTGGAGTCGCTTCTAGTTCATGATGACGACCAACTTCTTTATCTGGTTGTGACACAACTAATGTTACGTTTGTATGTTCTATAAGACTTTCTAATATAGGAACGGCAAAATCTGGGGTTCCCATAAATATTACTTTAATATCTTTCATATAATCACCAATAAAATTATAACAAAAAAAAGCATAATAATATGCTTTTTTAACACTTTTTTACATAAATTTTATTTTCTTTTATTTTCACCAATTAATTCAATGTCATCTGTTAATTGTTTTATTCTTTCAATGATACGTCTTGCTTTCATTTCATCATCACTGTAATTGTTAATTCTCAAGTGTTGTTGTAATGCTTCCATATCTAAATTTGAAGTAAAGAATGTTGTTTTATAGTTATTCATTCTTTTTTGAAGAATAGTTCCTAATATTTCATCTCTACTCCATTCAGTTACTTTTTCTGCACCAATATCATCTATCAATAATAAATCAACATTTTCTAAATAATCTATACGATCTGCATATGAATCAAAATCACTTTTGATATCTCTTAATAATTCTGGATAATATACTATTTCACTACTTACTCTTTTTTTAGATAATTCATTAAATAGTGCTGATATTAAATATGTTTTTCCACATCCAAAATTTCCATGTAAATATAATCCTTTATTCTTACCTGTTTTTTCATAATTATCATAAAATGCTTTTATCCATTTTATTACTTCTATTCTTTCTTTATCTTTATCTACATCTTTTAAAGATGCATTTAATATATCTTTATCTCTAGATACTGCTTCTTCTTCTTTTTTCTTCATTTCTTTTTGATATTTACATGGTGCATATAAGAAGAGTATTCTATTATCTTTCTTTTCCGGATACAATACATGTCCTTCTAATCTATTTTTACAATATATTAATCCAGGACAATCAGCACAGTTATTTAGTTCGCATACAGTGTTTTGTAATGAAGATGTATACTTCATAGCTGTATCATTATCTACTTCTATTGTCTTTATAAGTCTTTTGAATTGTTGATCTTTGCAAGCTTCTTTATAACTATCTTCTAAAGCTTTTTGATTTACTCTTCCACTTATTATTGTTTCGTTCATTTATATCACCTGAAATCTTTTAATAATTCGTCTAATTCTCTTTGTTCTTCTTCTGTTTTTTCAGCTTTTTCAATTGTTTGATTAAACCAGATTGGATCTCCAAGTTTTTTACTATTTGTTTTTGTTTCTATCTTTTTATTGTATTTACTGTTTTCTTTTTTGGCTAATTCCATTGCTTCTTTAGCTGTTTTTATCCCTAATCTTTTCCATTGTCCTGCTATTGCTTCAATAAATGCTTTTGGTAATTTGTTATTATTTTTCTTTAATACGTAATCTAATAATACATTAACTACTGCAGGTTCTAATTCTTGATCTATACATAGTGTTTCAATTAGTTTTAAATCACTATTTGTTGGTTCAGCACCATGATATTTTATTTGTAAGAAATCTCTTGGAGATGTATTTTCAAACATATATATAATTTGACCTAAAGGACTATTATCTCCTTCTGGAGTCTTTAAGTATTCTGGTTGTGTTCTATATACTATTGTTGGTAGTTTACCACTATTATTGTATTGATAATATTTACGTGCACTTTTTCTTAATTCTTCTTTATCAAAAGTACCTTTATCAGTAATAGTTGTTCTTAATATTTCAACCATTTTCATTGTATCTAAATCATAAATAAATGCTAATTGTTCTATTAATTCTTTGCTTTTTTTAGTTAATGCTCTTTCGTTAAGTATTCCTTTTGGAATAGAAGATAATAATAAATCAAAGTCTATTTTATTTTCTAATTTAATACTTGTTGTTTTTCTTGATACTGCATCTATTGGTTCAAAGTTTGAAGATGATTCATAAGTATTATTTAATTCAATTGATACATCTTCATATTCTTTTAAATCTATTTTAGGTAATTGATACTCAGCTACTAACATTTCATATTCATATTTACCTAAATTATTATATAAAGCAATATTAAATATTGGAGATGCAAAGAATTCTTTTGGTGTTAGTGGTGAATATAATTCATATACATATGAATTTATTGTACCTTCTTTATAGTATGTTTTTATTAATCCTACACCTTCTAGTGATTCTCTAGCTAGTTTTATTGTATCAATACTGCTTTGCATTATACTCATTAAATGATGATGTGTGTAATCTACACTAATAATAGATGCTCTATGTAAGTCTCTTAAAAATGTAAAATATAAACTAACAGCTAATGGGCCAATGATTGGTTCGTATAAAGACACAAGATTATTCTTATCTTCTTCAGTAATTATTGTTCTATTAATAATTGTGTATGTGTCTGCAGGTAATAACGTAATACTTTTCATCGTCCCACCTTCTTTCATTTGTTATTATAAACTATATTGGTTAATTATTAAAGAAAAAAAAGGCTAACAAGCCTTTTCTACATCACAACTTTCTCCAGTATATTCTGAAATAATAAATGTATATGTATTAAATAAATTAGTTTCTTCTTCTTTTGATAATTCTTCACTATTTGTTCCTGTACCAATTTGAATATCTACTAATTCTCCATCTTTAACTATTACTACTGTTGGATCTTCTAAACGTTTTTCTCCTGTATTAACTTTTGTTCCATTTTCAGATATTAATACATAATCATTTAATTTAGATGATAATGCAGCTAGTACGCTATAGTATGTTGCATCTGCATCTTTTGTTTTTTTAGCTTTATTTTTTTCATTTAATGAATATGTATCTCTTATATCTTTAGATGCATCATCATCTTCTCTTAAATTAACATAGTATATTTTATCTAATGTTGTACTAGACATTGCACTTAATAATACTGGAACAGCTAAACGACATTCTGGTGAAGCTGCATATCCAAAGTAAATAACACCTGATCCTTCATCTAATATTTTAGATGCTTCTTCTAATGTAATATATTCAATATTATTATCTTCTATAATATTAATTTCTTTATTTACTTTATTAGTTGATTGTCTTACTTCTCCATTAATTGATTCATATTCTTTTTTGAATCTTTTTTCTGATTCTGTTGCTACATATGGTTCATCTTTTTTTACATCTAATTTTCCATCTTTTAATTGGCATCCAATGTATGCTGCAACTATTAATATTATAACTAATACTGCTGATAAAATTGTTTTACCATAATTATTAGCTGTTTGTTCTATTGTTATTTTTTTTGTAGTTGGTTTTGTTACTTTTTTTGTTGTAGTTTTTTTTGGTGCTACTTTCTTAGTTATTGTTTTTTTAGAAGGAGCTTTCTTACTACTTGTTGTTTTCTTTTTTGTTTCTGCCATTTTTATTACCTCCATAAATAAATGGTACTATTTTGTACTAGTACCATTATATCATATATTAGTTTGTTTCTTCAATCAAACTACATACATTATTCTTTAATGATAGTTTGTTATAACCTATTATATAGTTATTATCACATTTTATAATATTATAATTTTTTGATGTATATAATTCTTGATTTTTTTCTTTTTTATCTAGTTTCATACTATTAACTATAGTATCAATATTTATTTTATTTGATGCAAAAGCTGATTGTAAATCATATATATTATCTCTATCATATGTGATCATTACATCGTTTACACAATATGTATATATTCTATTTTCTTCATCTTCATATAAGAAGATTGGAATATTTTGACATTGTTTATCAGTTATTACTGTTATTTCATAATCATTTAAATCAATATTTGATACAACTTTACCTTCATACATATAAATTACTGTTTGATTATTAGATGTTTCTAAATTTTTAACAACACCTACTATAGTTATATCATCATATATATCGTATTTTTCTAGTCCTTTATCTTCATTTAAGATTATTCTTAATGTTATGTTTTCAAAGAATGATACATGTCCATCTATTGTTAATTCTGATTCTTCATATGGTTGCATTTCAACTATATTTGAACCACTTATTTTACTTATTTTTCCTCTTATTTTTATATAGTTATTTTTATATTCATTATAGTCATTTTGAATTGCTTCTAAGAAAGCATTTGAATCTATAGCTTCCATATCTTCTGGATCACAAGTGAATCCTTTACTATAGAATGGAGTTACTATTAGTTTGTCGCTATTCTTATCACATTGCCATACTCTAATACCTATAGCATTATATACTTTAGTATTTTTATTTGTAATTATATTATATGAATATATTGGAAATCTTTTTAATGTATAAGATACTATTGTATCTAATATCATACTGGAAAATAATAATAACATTACTATAAGTGGGATAAAATGTTTTAATTCTTTCTCTTTATAACATATAGATGTTGAAATACATCCTATTGATAATAAAGATAATAATAATCTTATTACTGTAGATTTATTAATTAATAAAGCAATTAAGATAAATATTATTCCTATTATAAGAGCATATTTTTTTCTTTTTATTATTTCTTTGTTGTTTTTCTTAGATTGTTTTGCCATGTTTTAACTCCTTTTTATTGTAATTAATAAAAGAAAAAAGTCATAAAAATGACTTTATCTTTTAATTAATTAACTCTTAGTTTAAAGCGTCTTTTAATTTGCTTCCAGCTTTGAAAGATGCAACAGTCTTAGCAGGAATTTTAATAGTTTCTTTAGTTAATGGGTTAATACCTTCTCTTGCAGCTCTTTCTTTAGCGCTGAAAGTTCCGAAACCAACTAAAGCAACCTTTCCTTCTTTTTTAAGACCAGTAGTAATACCTTCGATAGCTGCGTCTAATGCTCTAGTAGCGTCAGCTTTTGTTAATCCAGCTTTAGCTGCGATAAATTCTACTAATTCTTGTTTTCCCATGTTATTTACCTCCCAATAAATAAAATATTAATATTTTTGTAAGGGTTATTACCTTTACATATTAAAAATATCAAAAATTAGAGATGAAATCAAGAAAAAACGTCCATTTTTAGGGAAAAATTTATTTTTTATATAAAAAAGATGACAAAATGTCATCTTTTTTATTATTGAACTATATAATCATCATCAGAACTACTATCTTGTTGATAACTATTGCTATCTTCACTATCAGTATTTTCTTCTTCGTTTGAATCTATTGATTTATCATAATCATTTTGATATTCTTCAGGAGCTACAATACCATAATAATAATTATTGAATATTTTTTCTCCTGCACTATATGCATATGCGTTTTTACTTAAAAGACTCAGTGCTTTAATTGAATCATCACTATATGAAATAGATCCAGCTAATTCTTCAATTGCTTTTTGATTATCTTTTTTAGATTGTTCATCTTTATATATAGATGTTAATCCGAATGTTAGATTTTCATTACCATTAATATAATAGTATTCAATTAATTGTGTTTCTTCATTTTCATTAGTATATTCTGCTGATACTCTTACAGCTTTCTTTTCTGAAGCTAATATAATTGATTCAACATTTACATTACTATAACTTGAACTTGTTTCAAAGTATTCTTCAATTTGATTTGCTGATAATGTATCATATGATTTTTTTAAATAGAATAATTTAACATTAACTGTTTCTGAATCATTATTAATTACTAGATCATTTCCATTTTCTACTACATACCATGTGTTTAATAATTCAAATTTGTATCCATTTGATATTACTCTTGTTTTTTCAACACTTGGATTTTGAATTGCATTTGGATTAACTGGTGCTGTTTGGTTATTTAATTTTAACATTACAGCTGATCCTAAAATAATCATTAATGCAGCTACGCATCCAATAATCATTGGTTTTGTTATTCTTACTTTAGGTTTTGCTTTTGTTTCTTCTGGTTTATCCAAAGTAGCCTCTAATTGCTCTAAGTTTGGTAGAGACATTGCGTCTACTACATTTGTTATATCTGAAGCAGGTATTACTGCTGGTGCAGTTCCTACTGATTGTTCTTGTACTTGTGATTCAGGAGTTGTTTCAACAACTGGTGCAGTTTCAACTACTGGTTGTATAGTTACTTCTGGAGTAACTGGAGCAACTGGTTCTATTGGAGCTACAATTGGTTGTTCTACGACTCTTTCTACTGCAGGTTGTTCTTCAACTACTGGTGCTACAACTGGTGTTACTTCAACTTGTTGTTGAACAGGTTGTACAGGTGCTACTGGAGCTTGTGGAGCTACAGGTGCAACTGGTTCTACTACTGGTGCAACTGGTGTAGCAACTTGTGGTTGTGGTGCAGGTGTAACTATTGGAGCTACAGGTGCTGCTTGAACCTCTGGTTGTACTGGTTGAATTTGTTGTACCGGTTGTACAGGTTCTACTGAAGCTTGTGGAGCTGCAGGAGCTTGTGCAATTGGAGCTATTGTAATATTCGTTCCACAAATTGGGCATATGGTTTGACCTGGTTGTAATGGATTTCCACATTTTGGACAATTATTCATACATATCTCCTCCTATTATTCATAATTATACATTATAAATAATTAAATTGCTATACTTTTTTATAAAACAATTGCTATTAAATTATTGGATCCTTTATTAACTATTTTTGTTACTGTTTGAGATAATTTATACTTGGTATTTTCTGGTATTATCATTAGTTTAGATTGAATTCCCTCTTTTACAATGTTATCTAAACTTCTTCCAAATATTTCACTTTTCCAAATATTTGTCTTATCTGTTTCATAATCTTTCATTAGATAATTTATTAATTCTTTACTTTGTAATTCGCTTCCTATTATTGGTTCAAATGATGATATTACATCTGCTCTAATAATATGATATGAACTTGCTGTTGCTTTTAATTTAACACCATATCTACTTCCTTGTTTTAGTACTTCAGGAGTTTGTAACTCCATATCTTTTAATGTTGGATATACTATTCCATATCCAGTTTGTTTAGCTTCTTTTATAGCTTTCTTTAATATTTCTGTTTCTTCTTTGTTGTCTTTATATGAACTAAATACTTTAATCATACTTGCTTTACTACTTAGTTTAGTTTCCATTAATTCATTTAATACTTGGTTATATATTTCATCATTTGTATCTAAACTAATATCTACAATTCCTTTTCCAGAATCTAAATTACTTATATAAGCTTTTGTAATATATTTACTATCTTTGTAATAATCTAATATTTTATCAACATCTTTTAGTTTATTAACATTTATTGTGCTTGTTTTTATTTTTTCGATATATTCTTGTTTTACGTAATGATCATTATTAAGTACATGAACCCATTCTGGTACTAAAATACTTATTTTTGATACTTCAAATTCATATAATGCTTCTCTTAGTATTTGATTAATTTCTGTTGTGGTCATTGAATCTATGTTAAGTGGTAATACTGGTACATCATATTTTGTTTTTAATTCTTCTGTTATATTTCTTGTTAAATCAGCATTAGGATGAGTTGTATTTACAATAACAATAAATGGTTTATTAATACTTTTAAGTTCTGTTATAACTTTATTTTCTGCTTCTACATAATCTTCTCTTTTTAAATCACTAAATGAACCATCTGTTGTTATTACAATACCTATAGTTGAATGATCTTTTATTACTTTTGTAGTTCCCACTTCAGCTGCTTCCCTAAATGGTATTTCTTCTTCAAACCAAGGTGTTTTAACCATACGTGGATTACCATTTTGATCTTCATATCCGTTACAGTTTGGTATTACATAGCCTACACAATCAACTAATTTTATTTTAGTTGTGAATTCATCAACTTTAATAGTTGCTCCACCTGATGGAACAAATTTTGGTTCTGTAGTCATAATAGTTTTACCACCGGCACTTTGTGGTATTTCATCTAAACATCTTTTCTTTTCTATTTCATTTTCGATATTTGGAACAACTAAATTTTCAATTACTTTTTTTATAAAAGTCGATTTTCCTGTACGTACTGCTCCTACTACCCCTAAATAGATTTCTCCATTACCTCTTTCAGAGATTGATTCGATAATATTATTTTTCATATTACACTCCTATCATTATTAAATATTATGTTTTTTTTTATTTTATAGAACTAATATATGTGTTATAATATAAGTTATGATAGAGAGGAGACTTTATATGGATAATAATATAGATAATAATGATATTCGTATTGAACAAGTTAATCCTCGTGGTGAACTTAATGATTTAGAAAAAACTGCAATATTGCAATTCGAATTTGAAAAGAAACAAGAAGAATTATCTAAGACTCAAAAGTTTCATTTATTAAATTCTAGAAAAAAAGTTAGCGAAGATTCCTTCTTACCAAAGTTAAAAGATAAATTAAGTGAAACAATGGAAATAATTCTTCCTAAAAGAAAAACTAATTTAAGTGATACTATTAAAATTAAATTAAATGATTTAAGAGAAAAAATTGAAGAATTTGAATTAGATTTACCTAAGAAGAAAAAATCTTTATATGATACTGTTATTATTAAGTTAGATGATATTATCAATAAAAAGAATGCTTTAAAGCAAATTGAATCTAAAAAAGTAACTAGTATTGAGGATCCTAAATATAAAAGTATTAAAAAGAGTTTGAAGAAACCTAAAGATATAACTAAGTTAAAAGATATTAAATTAAATGTTGATAGTGAAGAATATGGAAAACAATTATACAACTTAAATAAAATTGCTTTAAATAATTTAAGTTTAATTAAACCTGTTAAAGTTAGAAGATACTCTTCTTTATATAAATTAGATCATGTAGATAAAATTAAAGTAAGTAAACATCATTATGATGAATATCAAAAGAAGTTAAATAAGTTTGCTATTAATAAGTTATATTATAAGTTTGCTCCTAAAGAAACTAATAAATATAAATTATATAAATATAGTGTATTCTTATCTACTTTAGTTTTATTCTTAACTGGAGCTATTATTATTAATTGGTGTGTTCAAGGTGTTCAAATTAATAGTTTAAGTAATGCTATTATTGAAGATACTGATGTTGTAACATCTACTGAAGGTGATGTTATTGGTATTGATGAAATTGAACCTGTCGATAATAGTAATGATCCTGATTCTAAAGTATATAGCAATGAAAATTCAATGTATTGGAAATATTTAAATACTCCATTATCTTCTGTTAATTTTGATAATTTATTAACACAAAATAAAGATACTGTTGGATGGTTAATTGTTAATAATACAAATGTTAATTATCCAGTTGTTCAAACTAATGATAATGATTATTATTTAACACATGCTTTTGATGGTTCTAGAAATAGTGCTGGATGGGTATATGCAGATTTTAGAGATGATTTTAATACATTAAGTAAAAATACAGTTATATATGCTCATGGTAGAAAAGATAAAGTAATGTTTGGTTCTTTAACTAATGCGTTAAATCCTAGTTGGTATACAAATACTGATAATCAAATTATTCAATTATCTACTTTAAAATATAATACTATGTGGCAAATATTTAGTGTTTATAAAATAGAAGCTGAATCTTATTACATTACTACTGATTTTAGTGATAATGACTCATTTGCTACTTTTGCAAATACTATGAGATCTAGAAGTATTTATGATTTTGGTGTTAATATTACTTCTAATGATAAGTTATTAACATTATCTACTTGTTATAATGATAATGGTGTTAGATTAGTAGTTCAAGCTAAGTTAGTTAAGATTCAAGAAAGAAAATAAAAAAAGGATGATTATTTAATCATTCTTTTTATTTTTTTATAAATATATTCAATTATAATTGAAGTTATTAATGATAATATTATTAATAATAGTAAACATAATATTGAATATTTTGGTAATAATACTAATTTAACTATGTAATATATATAGTAACAATAGAATGTATGAATTAACCACATGTTAGTACTATTATCTCCTAATAACATTAATACTTTATCAGTTATCTTTATTCTTTTTATAAAATCTAATGCAAATAGAATAAACATCGGAACAAATAATAAATCAAATTGTTCTCCATATTGATAGTTTCTTAAGAAAAATATTAATCCAATAAATAATATATCTTTTATTATTCCGTAATAGTTATTTTTTTCTAATGACTTATCTATTTTCTTAAACATATCTGATGATGCAAAGATCATTCCCATTATAAAACTTGTAATATGAACTGTTTGATTAATAAATGTATAAAATAATGGATTTGATCCAATTTTTAATAATGGTATAACATCATATAGAACTATTGATAAAATCATTGTTATAAATATATTTATACTAGGTTTGTTTTTATCAATTATTATTTTTAGTAATGGAAATGATATAAGTGCTATTACATAACTTCTTATAAACCACCATTCTCCATTATATATTGGTTCTATACCTATAAAGCATTTTATAAATTCTATAATCGAAAAGTGATTGTATCTATTACTTACAAATTCTACATATGCACTACTTGGTTGATATTTAAATAGTATTATTGCTATAGGCACAAATATTACAAATATTTTCCAGTAATCAAGATATATTTTTTTTATTCTATAAAATAAATCGTATTCTTTTTTCTTTGAATTTATATATAGTCCATATCCACTTAAAAAAAAGAATATTGGTACACATATATTTCCAAATTTACCCATGTTTTCTACTAAACTATTACTTATAATTGATATTACTCCTCCACCATATATTCTATCTTTAAAGTAGAATAAATGATACATAAGCATTAATATTATAGCTATTCCTTTTATTTTTTTTGCATCTTCTTTTGTTAACATATTACCCACCTTATATGAATTATAACATAAAAAAAGATGAAGTATTTTCATCTTTTTATGATAAACCAATTATCTCATTGTTTTCGATATCTATCTTTTCATAATTAGGACTGGCAGGTAATCCAGGCATTGTAATAATATTACCTAGATATATTGTAATGAATCCTGCTCCATTATATATTTTTATATCTCTAACTGTTACTTCATAGTTAGATGGATTTCCTAATACATCTTTTTTATCGGATATTGAATTAGGAGTTTTAGCAATACATATTGGTAATTTATCTAATTCATTTTTTTCTAATATAGATATTTTTTCTAATGCTTCGTTTGTATATTTTATATTTCCAGCATGATAGATATTTTTAACTATCTTTTCTATTTTATCTTTTATTTTTTCTTCTATATCATATAATTCATGATACTCTTCTTCATTATTTATAATAGATAATACTTCTTTAGCTAAATCAATTGAACCTTCGCTACCTTTTGTATAATTACTTGTACATGCAAATTTATAATTTCTTGCTATTACATAATCTTTTACGTATTCTATTTCTTCTTTTGTATCTGTATCAAATTGATTTAAACATACTACTATGTTTTTTGTTAATCTACTTAGTATACTTAAATGTGCTTCTAAGTTACAAATTCCTCTTTGTAAGTCATCATTACCATTATATTTTAATGCTCTAATAGTTGTTACTAATACTGTAGCATCTGGTTTTACATTATTATTACGACATTTTATATCAAAGAATTTTAATGCTCCTAAATCTGAACCAAATCCTGCTTCTGTTACTACATAATCTGCAATATTAAGTCCTAAGTTTGTTGCAATTAAACTTGAACAACCATGTGCTATATTAGCAAATGGTCCACCATGTACTATTACTGGATTATGTTCTAAAGTTTGGACTAAGTTTGGTTTTATTGCATCTTTTAATAATACTAATAATGAACCTGTTACATTTAATTCTTTTGCATATATAGGTTTATCATTTTCGTTATATGCAATAATAATATTATCTAATCTAACTCTTAAATCTTCTATATCCTTTGCTAAGCATACTATAGCCATTATTTCTGATGCTGCTGTTATATCAAAATTTTCTACTCTTTCATATTTAGCATTTATTATTTTCATATTCTTTAATGCTCTATCATTAACATCTTGGCATCTATTAAATACTATTTTATCTAAGTCTATATTTAATTCATTTCCTTGATAGATATGATTATCTATTGCAGCACATAATAAGTTATTAGCACTTGTTATTGCATGAAAGTCACCTGTAAAATGAAGATTAATATCTTCAATAGGTATCATTTGTGAATATCCTCCACCAGTTGCTCCACCTTTAAGACCGAATACTGGACCTAATGATGGTTCTCTTAAACATGCTACTGCATCTTTTTTTAATGCACATAAAGCATCTAGTAATCCAATACTAACTGTTGTTTTTCCTTCTCCGTATGGTGTTGGATTTGTTGCTGTTACTAATATTAGTTTTCCTTTACCATTAGAAGTAATTTCTTCAGGTACTATTTTTGCTTTATGATTACCATATAATTCTATTGAATCTTCTATATTTAATTTAGAAGCTATATCTTTAATATTTAACATTTGTGTATTATGAGCTATTTCTATATCTGTCATGTCAATCACCGCTTTAAGTATAATACAATTAGAACATTTTATCTACACCTTTAGGGACTTTATCGTTAACGATAGTGTCAACTATTTTATCTGCTTTTTCTTTAGAAACGTTCTTTCCTGTCATTGATGCTAATGTATTTATTACCTCTCTTATAGATTTTTCATCTTTTAAATTACCTTGTTGTAATTTAGTAGCTAAATCTATAATTGTATTTTTATTAATTTTTGTTTTCTTTTCAACTTTTTTAAAAAAGTTATCATCAAATCTCATATAATCACCTATATTATTTTATGTATTATTATTTATAAAGTTAACATAATAGTAATGGTGATATTATGTATAATCAAAAAATCGAATGTTGTGTAACTGACTGTATTAATTGTTGTAATGGTACTTGTCAGTTAAATAAAATATTAATAACTAATGATACTATGAATGAATATAGTAAATATAATACTATATGTCAAAATTATGAACAAAGATTTAAATTATAAAAATAATCCATTATACAAATAATGGATTATTGTCTATTTCGATATTAGCTTTATTATTTAACATATACATTTTATCTAATTCATGCAATGTTTCTAATAGTTTAATATCTCTTTTATATTTTAATGTTATTTGAAATCTATATATATTATTGATTTTAAACATTGATGCTGTTGTTGGTCCTAGAATTACTGTATCTTTTGATAAGTTTTGTTCTAGGAATTTTTTTACTTTAATTATTTCTTTTGATGCTACATCATAATCTTTAGAAGCAATTTTTATTGTTGTTATAAAGTAATATGGTGGATAATCTAATTTATGTCGATTATTCATTTCGTAATCATAGAATTTCATATAATCATGTTTTTGTACACATTTTAATGTGAAATCATCTGGATTAAATGTTTGTAATATTACTTCACCTGGTAGATCACTTCTTCCTGCTCTACCTGCTACTTGAGATAATAAACTGAATGTTCTTTCTCCACTTCTGAAATCAGGTATATTAAGTGTTGCATCAGCATTTATTATACCTACTAATGTTACTAATGGAAAATCTAATCCTTTAGAAATCATTTGTGTTCCTAATAAGATATCATATTCATGGTTTTTAAATCTATTTATTATATCTTCATGAGCCCCTTTATTTCTTGTTGTATCTGCATCCATTCTTATAACTCTTGCACTTGGTAATAGTTTTATTATTTCTTGTTCTAGTTTTTCTGTTCCTAATCCGAAATCATTTAAAGCTTTTTCTTTGCATTCAGGACATTCTTCGTTTTTAAATATTGTATAACCACAATAATGACATCTTAAGTTATTTGAAGATTTATGATATGTAAGTGTTATATCACAGTAAGGACATTTAAATGTATAGCCACATGATTTACAACTAATTACTGTTGAATATCCTCTTCTATTTAATAATAGAATTGATTGTTCATGACGTTCTAATCTTTCGTTAAGTTTTTCTTTTAATAACCTTGAAAAGATTGTATTACGATGTTTCATTTCTTCAGCCATATCAACTATTTCAACATTTGGTAATACTGAAGAACCTATACGATTTGGCATTGACACATATGTGTATACACCCTTTTGAGCTCTAGCCATTGATTCTAGTGAAGGTGTTGCACTTCCTAATATTAATGGAATATTGTTATATTTTGATCTAAATTCTGCCATATCTAAAGCATGATATCTTGGATTTGAATCTTGTTTATATGTTTCTGAATGTTCTTCATCTATAATTATTATTCCTAAATTATTTAATGGTGTAAATATAGCACTTCTTGTTCCTACTACAATATGTACTTCTCCTCTTAGTATTTTTAAATACTCATCATATTTTTCGCCATCTGATAAACCACTATGAAAAATTGCAACATCATTTCCAAATCTACTATAGAATCTATTTACGATTTGTGTAGTAAGTGATATTTCAGGTACTAGCATTATAGCTGTTTTTCCATCTTTAACTGCTTTTTTTATTAATTCTATATATACTTCTGTTTTTCCTGAACCAGTAACACCATGTAATAGATATGTATTTTTTTCATTAAATTTAATACTGTCTACTGCTGTTTGTTGCATTTTATTTAGTTTTATATCATTTATTATTTCGTGTTCTGCATCTAGTCTATATATTTGTTCTTTAGTAATTTTTATTAAATCTTCTTCTAGTAATGCATTTATAATATTAGATGTATATGTACTTTTTAACATTTTATTCTTTTTAAGTAAATCTTCTAATACTTCTATTTGTTTTTTACGACGAGGATTTTCTTTTATATATGTATCTATTTCTAAATAGTTTTTATTTAATTCTACATAATAGATATATTTTGAATAATTATGTTCTTGTGTTTTTACTTTAAGTGAAGATGGTAACATTGTTTGATAAGCTGCTATTTTAGTACATAATGTTTTATGTTGAAGATATGTTCCCAATTCCATTAGTTCTTTATTAAGACAAAAATATTTATCTACAATATCTTCTATTTCTTTTATTTCATATTCATCATTATAAACATTAACTATATTAGTTATAAAGCCATTAATTGTTTTTGGTCCAAATGGTACAAGTACTTTCATACCTACTTTTATTACAGATTGTAAATGTTCTGGTACTTTATAAGTAAATGTTTTATCAATTGATTTAGCACTATATTCTATTAATACTTCTGCAAACATGTCTATCACCTTTATGGGTATTATTATACAATAAAAAAGTTGAATTTTTCAATTCAACTTTTAGTTATTATATGTTGTATGTTCTTTCATTCTTCTACATGTTTCTTTATACCATTTTCTAGGTTTTAATATTAAAGCTTGTGGCTTTACTATATCATGTATTGTATTATCTAGTACATTACCATAATTATATAGTGTTGATTGATGATATAATGATGCATCACATTCTGTTAGTATTCCATCTGTATTAACTGTTACTAATGGTCCTATATTACATAAACCATTCTTTTCATCTAATCTAGCAAATTTGCCTACATATGTTAATACATATCCCATTTGTCTTAATGGTACTGTTTTACTTTCTGGTAATTTTTCAGCATTACCTTCTCTAAATAGTTTTAATTTAGGATCTAATGGTTGTATTCCACCGAAGAATTTTGATTCTTTATATTTTTTATAATTATCTATGTATTGTTTTTCTAAATTTAATCTTTCTAATTCTTTAACATGATAGTCGTCATATGATATATGGAATGACATTTTACTTTTGTCAAAGAATGACACATAGTCATTCATTTCATTATATATTCTCAAGAATTCGTCACTATATATTGTTCCATTTGTTACTAATGTAACTTGAGATACTAATATTCTATTTTCTATTATGTAATTAAATATATTTTCTAAGACATCTAGTGCTAGTAATGGTTCTCCACCACATATACAAAGATTTGAAACCGCTACTACATCTTTAAATGTATGTTCTATTACTTCTTGACTCATTTTCTTTTTACATTTTTCTCCACGCATACAATGATCACAATTTAAATTACAATCATTAGTAATTATCATACCTAGATTTTGTATAGATACTTTAGTCATAGTGATTCCTCTTTTTCCAGGTGCTATACTATCATATTCGTATTTTTTAGTCAAAAAATAAAAAGAACTATAAATAATAGTTCTTTTTATTTTGTGCGGCATCATTGATACCAGTATCACAAAAACCCTTTTTTATTTATTAGAACTAGATAATTGAATCTAGAGCTAATCTAATCATTGCATTTAGAGAAGTTTGTCTTTCATCACTAGATACAGCTTTGTTTTTAAATTTTGAATCTACAGCTGTAACTAATACGGCAGCTTGGCGATTATACTTATTAGCTATATGTATAAGCCCAAATCCTTCCATTTCTTGTCCTAGAACATTTAAATCTCTAGGTACACGACTTACTAAAGCTTCTTCATCAACATAAGGACCAAATACATCAGTTGTCCATAATGCACCTTTGTGGATTTCTAATCCTTTAGCTTTGGCTACTTCTTCAATATGAGCAACTAATTCCCCAGATGGTCTTACAACGTTTCCTTTAAAACCATCATATTGGAAAGCAAAGTTTGATTCACTATAAATCTTATCTGCTAATATGATTTCTGGGATATCTACCTCAGGTGATTCAACACCACATGTTCCAATGCGAATAATCTTTTGAACATTATAGAAATAGATTAGTTCAAAAGCATAGATACCACAAGAAGGCATTCCCATTCCTGAACCCATAACTGTTACTCTTTTGCCTTTATATGTACCAGTAAAACCTAACATATTTCTAACATCAGTAACTTGTTTAGCATCCTCTAAGAAATTTTCAGCAATATATTTAGCTCTTAGTGGATCTCCAGGTAGGATAACTGTTTCTGCTATATCTTCTTTTTTTGCATTAATATGAAGTGGTCTATCTTGAGGCTTCATAAATCATCTCTCCTCTATGATTACATATTACTACATTTACAAAGATTTGTGTCAATTTAAAAACACTATTTACATTATATTTTGTAAATAGTGTCAAGTTTACTTTTTAATAGGTTTATATGTTCCCCACCAATCTGGTAGTAATTCACTTAGTTTTTTTATTTCATTTTCGTTAATAATTATTTCTGTATTTAGATTATCATATGATAGTGCTAATAGATTAATTAATGATTCTTTATTAGGCATTATTATTTCTTCAAGTTCATTTATTAATATAATTCTTTTCACTGTTGTTTCTTTATTATTAATCATATTAATAATTGCTATATCTTCTGCTTTAGATTCTAATTTACTATTAGTTTTTATATCTATACCATTATATATTTTTTTATTATTAGTTTCAATAACACATGAGTAATTACCACATGTTACAAATGATGATAGCTCATTTGTAGTTAAATTATTCTTTGCTGTTTCATATAATTTAAGCCATTCTTTTGGCATACTATCACCTTCTAGATATGTATAATATCATATTAGTTTTTATTTATCAATTTAGTTTTGCTGATGTTATTATTGTTGCTACATCATTTAATGCACTTTCACTTAGTTGTGATGAATCAGTAATAATTGTAACTATAAAAGTATAATCTTTAGTTGCTTGTGTTACTAATAAGTAATATTGTCTTTCTGGCATTGTTGCTTCTATAACTAGGAAATTTTTTTCATTTATTTTTCTATTTTCAAATTTATCTACTGTTATATTTTTTTCTGATATTTCTTGTACAAAGTTCTTTTGATTTTTTTCTGCATTAGATACTAATCCATCTTTCTTTTGAATTATTGCAGCATATCCTTTAACAACACTTCTTAATGTAAGACCATCTGATGTTACGTTTGCTACTACTGAATCTGGAATAGTAAAACTAAAATCTGTATATTTTACTTTTTTACCTGTAATTGTTGTTTCATTATTTTCATAATATCCATAATCATCTATTTCTGATTCTTTCATTCCATTTAATACTGTATCATTTCCGAATAAGTATTTATATCCAGCAACTGCAGCAATAAATAGTAATAATACTACAAATATTGATGATGGACTTTTCTTTTTGGGTTCATTATTATTTGGCATGGGTTGATATCTTTCTGAAAATTGTTGTTCCATCATTATATTATTATCTTGTGGTGAACCACATACTGAACAGTAAACAGCATCATCTTGTAGTGATGAGCCACATCTATTACATATTTTCATATAATCCCTCTATTCTTTTAATATTATATCATAAGTAAATTTGATTAATATATATTTATTAGATATAATATCAAACAATTTAGGGGTGTTTATATGGAAATTAGATTATTAAATACTGATCCAGCGTTTAATGACTATTATATGCAAGCTTTAGATTTTGATAATGATCATTCATGGATTTTAGATACAATTGATGAAGAATCTCTATTTTGGGATATAGAAGAAATGAGATTTTCATCATATTCATTTGGTTTATTTGATAATGATAAATTAATTGGTTTATCACTTGTTAATTTCGAATTTGATGATAATGATAGTTTAATATATGATTTTAGTATTATTATTGATCCTAAATATAGAAAAAAAGGTATTGGTTATATGTTTAGTTGTCAAGTTCTTGATTTAGTTAATAAAAAATATAAAGTTAATTCTATTAATGCTCATGTTAAATCTAATAATATTGGAAGTATTTCTTTATTAAGTAAGTTAGGTTTTGATATGAATGGAACTGAAGATAGTATCAATTTATATAGTTTTAATTTTGATAATGATTTAAATAAAAAGAAAGTTAATAATTAACTTTCTTTTATTTTTGTTGAAAAATCTTTTTGATTTGTAAAATATGTAGCTGTTACTTTTCCATTTGATTCAATACTATAATTTCTTACAATAAATGATATGGAAGCTTTTTCAATTTTATCTACTTCTTTTTTTGGAATAACTATATATTTAACATCCCTTGATCCTGGTTTCAATGTAAATTTTAATTTTGCATCATATATTTTACCATTTATTAATAATTTATTGATGTTGAATATATGATATGTATTTGATTTTAATTTATCTTCAAAAATAAAATATAAATAATAATTATCTTTATCTTCTGTTATTTTATTATAGTATATTTTTGTTCCTGCTATTTCATCTAACATTACTTTATCAGATATTGTATTATCAAATCCATTTGCTTGTTGAACTGATACTGATGCATATGTATAAGTATTAGTTATTTTTTCACTTGAATAATCTCTTTCAAATGTATTATGCATATAGAATGTTATTTTTTCAAAATCGTTTATGCCTAATTTATCTAGTTGAGTTTTTTTGATAATAAATTCAAATTCTTGTTCTTTTTCTTTTGTAGCATGTATTATTTGATTTATATTATCCACTTCTGTTTCATAATTATCTATATATATTCCTAATATTTCAATATCTGTCATTTTATTAATGGCTCTAAATGATACTTTTACTTTATATCCTTTGCTATCTGCTGATAATGAAACACCTTTTATAACAACATTACCTACATTATCCCACGCTTCTGAAGCTACATTAAATTGTGATACTATAAGTCCTGATTCTCTATCATATTTTTTATAATCATCTAAGTTAGATTCTATTTCTTGTGCTCTTTTTTCTTCAGCACTTTTTGTAATACCTATTTTATCTGTTATTTTTCTACCATTTATTAATAATAAAATTAATGTAATTAATACTAGTATAGCTATAACAATGGGTATAATATATTTTATGGGATTTTTTTTAACTTTTTCAAATTGTAATAATTTCTTATTTAACTTTGACATATTATCATACCCTTCTTATTTTTATTTATTATATCATAAATTAATAATATATTGTATAATTTGAAATATAGAGGTTTATGATATGAAGAAGTTTATTTATTTTATATTATTCATGTTTTTATTTATTTGTAATGTAAAAGCTTTAGATATTAAATTAACTAATAAAGTTATTGAGTTTGATCAAGTAGATGGTTTTGAATTACAAGGTTTTACTAGCACTGATAAATATATTTTTATGATATTAACCAATGATGATGATTCTTTATCTAATATTAAAGTTTTTGATATTAATAGTTATAAACTAATAAAAGATATTTATGGTAGTAGTTTAGGACATGCTAATGATGTAACTTATAATAGCAAAGAAAATGTTATATATATAGCTATATCTGGTGGTTCTGATAAGTTAGCTACTTTTAATGGTGATGATTTTAGTTATATGGGGAGTGTTGATATTGATTTACCTGTTAGAAGTATTTCTTATATAGATAAATTAGATCAATATGCAGTTAGAATGGTTTCTACTGGTTATTTATTAGATAACGATTTTAATAAAGTTAATAATACTCCATTTGTTTATGGTATGAATATATCTAAAAGGATTGGTAGACAAGGTTGGACATATTATAATGATTTTATTTATTATTGTAATTGGTCTTGGATACGTATGGGTGGAGATGGTTCTAATACTATTCTAATATATGACTTAGATGGTAAATTTGTTAATAGTTATCATACTAATACAACTGTTGGAGAGATTGAAGGTATATCTTTTAATAATGATAAAATGATTTTAGGTTTTAATGAGTATGAAGGTAAAGTTGCTTTTTATATTGAAGATATAATTGATGTTGATTATATAAAAATTGATACTGATGAAGATGAAGATGAAGATGAAGTTACTGTATCTGATACTATAAATAAAGAAATAAAAAACGATAGAAAACCTTTCTATATTGGATTTATAACTGGTTTTATTACTGTTGGTGTTTTAAAAACAATACAAAGAAAAAAGAAGTCTAAATAGACTTCTTTTATAATTGATAGAAATTAATTCTAGTATTAATATTTTCATTTGATAATAGTAAATCATTAAATTCTTTTAGAGTTAATTCTAAATGGAATGTATGATGATAATCTTTTTGGCTATAACAATCAAATGTTAACATAGTTGTATCTTTATCAAATTTATAAGTTCCTTTAATAATAGATTCTTTAATATATTTAATTTTAGTTTTATTTTTATTAAATTTACCATTATTATTGTCTTTTATATTTGATAATTCTACTCTTAATCTATCTACTTCCTCTACTAATGAATCTAGTTCAAAACAGCTATCATCAATTTTAGTATTAGTTTCTTTTAATAGTTCTTTATCATTTTTTATATTCTTACTTATTTCTAAGTATTTGTTTATTTTTCTATTCTCTACTACTATTTTTTTATTTAATCTAGATAGTTCATTTAAGATATTTTTATATTCATCGGTTTCATAATCTATGATAGTCGGTTTTACGTCTTCTAAATTCAACAATGCGTAATTAAAATATTTATTTAAATTTTCTTCATCATAGATATAGTTTAAATAGAAATTAGATATTGTTAAACCAAATTCAATTTCATATTCTTTACTAGATAAATTAAATAAATTACGGCATTCTTCTAATTTGTAATTAGCTTTATATGCATGAGCAAATGATCTTAGTAAATCATATGTATTTATTAGTTTCTTTTTATTTGTTCTGTATGCACCATTAGAACATTTTAGAACATCTTTAATATATTCATCTAATCTATAATAGTTTGTATCGCTTTCATTTAATAACATTTCTATTTTAGATTTAACTTCTGTATTAAAGTTTGTATTTAATTTATTTATTGATAATATATATTTTTCTTTTGCTAATATACTATTTATTTCTTTTAGTTGTTTAAAATCATATGAATCTATTGGTGATAGAATATCAATTATATATTTTATGTTTTGATAAGTAAGTACTTTGTTATCTTTTCTACTTACATTATATTCGTATAATTTAATATTTTTTATAAAGTCTCTTAGAGAAACATTTTTTTCTTCTGGTATTTCTACTAATTTTAATGAATATACTTTTCCATCATTAGAGACATTTTCGTTATTATTAATTGAAGATACAATGAAGTTAGCAAATTCTACTAGCCATTCTGCATCTACGATAAGACCATTGTTAAATTTTATTGTGTTATTAGTATTAATTGTATATGCTCCATGAGCAAGTGAAGTTCTTATATAATTAGTTAATATTTCATCATTTTTTAATGAAGATACTTGGTTTTTAAAATAATTAATACCTTTTGTTTTATCTATATAATATTTTAATTCTTTTTTATCTATTTTATTAAAGTCTTTTACATTTATTTTTTCTTCGCTATTCATTATTTGTAATGATGTATATAGTAAATCTAATGTAACATAATCATAATCATTAATAAATTTTATTGAAGTACATTTGTTATTTAATATTTTCTCTAAATATAAATTAAGAGAATTATTTGATTTTGTTGTAATAACATATGTGTTCAATTTAGATATATTTTCTAATAATGTGTTTCCCCTTATCATATTCTTCACCTATTATAAATTATATCATAATTAGTATTTATATTGTAGTAGTTATTTTAATGTTATTACTTCTATTCCATTTTCTTTTAGTAATTTTGTTGTAATACCATCACCATCTATAATTGTACCTGTAAAAGTTCCATCATATATTTTTCCATTTCCACATGATGGACTTTTTGCTTTTAATATAGCTTTTTTAACACCTAATTTTTTTGCTAATTCTAATGTTTCTTCTGCTCCTCTTTTAAAATTATTTGTTACATCTAGCCCTTCGTTATTTATTACTTTATCTCCTACTATTTCAGATGGTTTACGAGGTGTAGATAACCCACCAAATATTTCTGGACATACTGGGATAAGTTCGTATTTTTCTAATTCTTTAAATATTTCTTCATCGTAATTATTACCACCATTATATTTACAATCAACTCCTAATAAGCATGCGCTAACAAGTACTTTTTCTTTCATATTATCACTCTTTCTTATGGATTATATACTTTTCCTATTAATAGAACTTCATTTGTTTCATTATTAATTATTATATAACTAAACGAACGATTAAAGATAAGTGTTTTTTGATTTTCATCTCTTGCAAATGATTCAATTTGTTGACTTATAACATTTGTGTTATAGGTTCCTTTATTAGATATAGTTATTCTATTTTTTTGAATACTGTAATCTAGATTAAAACTTGTTTCCATTAAATTATGAAAATTAGCTTTATTAGTTGTTATATCTTTAATTCCAATACTATTATATAGCTTATTTAAATCTATTTCTGATTGATAACTAAATATAGGAATTGTAACTAATATAGGTTCGTTTGTTTTTTCTGATTTAATAAGTGTTTCTATATTTAAATGACTTAATGAATAATCTTCTGGATCATTAGGTAATATTGCTATAAAACTATATTTGTTATTACTAAAATTCTTTTTAAATCCTTTAGCATATCCATTATCTAAGTATGAATAGATATTTTCAGTCATAGCTTCAACCATTTTTATGTTTTTATCAGGCAATGTGAATTCAATACTACTATTATTTTTTATATTTATATTACTATCCCATTCCATATTAAATATTAATGTATTTATATAAATATTATCATTACCATTTAAAATATGTTCATCTATATAATATTTTATATTATTATTTGATATTCTATTTAATTCGTTGTTTATTGTTACTTTTGTTTCATCTGTATCAAAATTTAATAATGATAATGTTTTATAATTTTCTTTAAGATTTTTTATATCGTAAAAATTTGAATTCAGATATAATTTATTAATATTTATTATTTCTTCGTTATAGTTATAGCTTTCATAATCATTTAATACTTTATCTATTATTCCTTTTATATCATATGTAGATTTATTTCTATCTTTACTAGTTAATTTTAACTCTTTAATATAATCTTTTTCATAATTATTTAATCCTTTTATAGAGTCATATGATGTATTTATTTTTAGTAATAGTAATAATAGGTTTTCTTCTTCTTTTTCATTTAGTTTTTTTATTTTATCGATATTTAATTCATTATATTTATTGCTATAGAATTCTTTTATTAATTCTTCGTAATATTCGTTTTTTATTTTATTACTTATTGTATTATTATTAGTCATATTTGTTATTAAATCATTATAGTTTATATGATTATATGTAGTATAAGTTCTTATTTGTTTATAACTATTATTATCTGTACCACTATATATTAAATTTATTGATGTGTAAAAATTATATGGTGATAATAATATATTTTCATTTTTATCTGGTATTAAATCTATTAGATTTGATGCTTCATTAATAGACATGAATTTTCCTTTATAATATTCTTTATAATATATTTCTTTTGATAACGAAAAAGAATACATTAAGATAATTAATGTATTTATTAATAAAAGTATAATAATTATAAGACTCTTTTTATTCTTTAATCCCTTACGGGAGAGACTTTCTTTAGCCATATATACTACTCTTTTCTTAATAAGACTTTTAATAAGCTATAGATTAATACTAGCCATATTAATATCGATACTCCAAGTAATATATATTTCTTTTTCTTTATACATAATAAGATATCTAATATCATTATAATTACTAATAGTATTGCCAATAATATCATAAGACTGTATTCAACTATATTGTTGATATTTCTTCTATAACTATTTAATTTGTCTGTAACTTCGTCATTATCGTTTTGACCAAAAATTAATTCGATTATGGATAATACTATTTTAATATTTAATGATACTGTTAATATAAGAAATAATATTAACATAGGTATTAATAAAACTACATAATATGTTGTTAGTTTTGGTATTAATAATACACCTAATAATAAACAAGATGCACTAGATAAAAAACATATTATATTCATCATTAAGATAGTAAATGTTTTATTATTATCCATATGTAGTCCCTCTATTCTTATATTTATTATAACATATTTTTTTTATAATGTTTTAATTAATGATTCATATAAGATATCAACTATATAATTAGTGGGTTCTATATTATTTTCTTGTATTAGTTCTTCTATAATTTGATCATGATATTCTTTATTTAAATATTTTAATACTGATTCTTTATTGTTTTCTAATTCTTCTAAGAAATTTAATGTATAGGCATTATCTAATATAAGTATTGGTAAGTCTTCTACCCATTTTTTAAATTCTTCCATTATTTCTTTTGATGTTTCTTTATATGTAAATAATTCTTTATCATAATTACACATTTCAATAAAATCAGGAATATATATTTTATCTTCATTTAATCTGTAATCAAATCTATCTAATAATTGTATACCATCTAGTTTAATTGCTGATAGTTGCACTATATCTCCTTTTTGTGGTGTTAATGCTGTAGGTATTATTTCTACTATGATATATTTTGTTTTTAATAAGTCCATGTTCTTTCACCTCATTTGTTATTATACAAAATAAAAAGAGTATTTAATACTCTTTTTTATTATACTTTATTCCAGGATGTAGCTCCACCGGTTGCACTACATGTAATGTTTGATCCATTAGCTCCGGCTGATCCGTTACCAGCACCTTAACCAGACCCTCCAGATTATCCTGATGAGCTACCTTTTTAACCACCAGTTCCATAATATGAACATCCTTGAACAACTGTTGTATCAGTATCACTCATTTGGTCTGGACCTTTACCATCATATTGAATTATTAAATCTATTGAATTAGAAACATCTAAGTCAGTTAAGTCTCCAGCACCAGCTACCATGAAAGAATTTGATTTTGTTGAAACTCTAACACTTACTTTTGGTGGTGATTCATATAAATCTATAAAATCAATTCTATATGTATTAGTTGCATCTACTGATTGAACAAATCTTTTTAGAAAGTTTGCTACAAATACTTCTTTGTGCATTCTAATATCGTTAGTTGCAGCAAAGTAATCATAATCAATTGAATCTAATACAGCTGCATTTGCTGCTTCTTTTAATTGATAATAATCTTGTGATGATATAGTAGTTGCATCTTGTGTAAGCATCATTACTACTATAATAAATATACCTAGAATAACTAACCAATAACCCCAATACGATTCCTTCATATTCACTACCTACTTTTATATTTTTTTTAATTATATCACAAAAAAAGAGTATAAAATACTCTTTTTTAATATAATCTTTCAACTTCTTTAATATCTTTTTCAGTTTCAAAGTATCCAATTTTTATTGTATCACCAATATTTATGTATGCAAGCTTATCTCCAAGACTTATTGATAATTTAAACTTTTTATCATTAGTAGTTATATAGTAAT
Organism: Bacilli bacterium; assembly: GCA_016296185.1. Classification (GTDB taxonomy): domain Bacteria; phylum Bacillota_I; class Bacilli_A; order RF39; family UBA660; genus Coprovivens. Next base: position 16,296 of record JAEDJT010000008.1, on the reverse strand, counting down.
ATGTATATCCATTAATTATTGCTGTATTTATTGATTTAACCTGTACTTCCTCAATAATTAATTCTTCATCTTTAACTTCAGATTTTGTATTTTGAATATAATTATCTTTAGCTACATTTATTCCTTTTGAACTATCTGTAACTACTACTTTTTGATAATCTTTAACATCTATGAATCCGTACATTTTTACTAATCCACTTGAATCTTTTAAACTTACTACATAAGTTGGATTTCCATTTAAATTGATTAATAATGGGAATGTTGATTTATATCCCATATCTTGAACTTGTCCTTCTGCACTACTCATTGCACTGTATTCTTCTGCACCAGCAACTGAATAGTAATTTGTTTCACCAGTTCTCATATTTGATAAGATAAATCCTAAATTTGATTCATCAGATACAACACTTGTAATTCCTGTATATAAGTAAATATCATCATTCATTGCTAAATAATTATAACCTTCTGTTGTACTTACTACATTCTTTTGACCAAACATACTATTCCAGAAACCATTTTTATATTGTCCCCAGTCATTTATTTGTTCTATTAATAATGAGGCTGAATATGCTACATCAACCCATTCAGGAATATCTTCTACTTTATATTTTGTTGATTCTCCAGTAACTGGATTAAAGATAATAACACCAGATACTTTAGCACGTAATCCTACTCCAACATATTTAACTGTTGTAATAATATAATATGGATTACCTTCATTATCTATTTCAAATGATATTTTATCGAAGTTTTCTGTTAAATATTTAAATCTTAATTTACGATATAGATTATCATTAAAATATGCTGATTGAGTATATTTCATTCCTTTATCTAATCTTGTTAATTTTGATTCACCGTTAACACTATTAACTGTAATGTATCCAGGTACACCTTGTTTTCTGTTTGATAACCATTTAAAGATATCTGCATAATCTAATGGTGTAACTCTCATAATTGAATCATTATAGTTAATTTGAGTATACATATTTGAAACATAGAATTGACTTACTAAGTCATTCATTTGTCCCATTACTCTATCACCTAATACTTGAGAAGAATCTCTATCTAGTAATGGTAAGTGATTAAAGTTTACTTCAGGAATATCATTTTCAAATGAACAATCTTCATTTACATAAATTCTTTTTTGATATTTTGATGCATTAAAGATTGGTCCTGAGAAGAAGTTAACAACAACTATTAATGTTGTTATTGCTACAATTGTGATGATTATTATAAATAATTGAATTGGCGCATTATCTTCAAATCTTAATTGTTTTCCTTTCATAACAAGTTTTACATTCGGATCATTTATCATGCTTATTACACCATAGAATACTGCTATAAATCCAATATAGATATATATTCCAATACTATGGAAGTTTAATGCCGGTAATGTAAAATAATAAACTAGTGCAGCTACAATAAGTGTAACTAAAATATTAATTATTCTTTTCATTTCTATCTCTCCTTATGTTTATTATATCATTATTTTAGTTTTAGTGATTTAAAATCGCTATTAGTATTTAATGATTCTAATAAATATGAATCTGTATATTCATCATATTGAGGATAACTTCTTAATATAGATATTAAATTACTTGAATTTATATCATCTATTTTGTTATTAATTATTACCATTAGTTCTGATCCTAAACGGTATTTTTTAGAGAATAATATGAAATCTAGATTTAAATCTAATATTGATTGTCCTCTTAATATTTTTTGATGTACTCCATCTAATAATAATCTAAATGAGTAGTATAATTTATTAATGTTTATTTGATCTTTATCTATCATATTATTTAGTTCTAGATAATTAATTACATCTAAAATACTTAATTCATATAGTTTTGTTCCAAGTATTTTATACATACTTATTATTAGTTCATCATAATCTGTATCATCTTTTTTTGTTCTTGTTAAGTATTTGTATTTTTCCATATTTGATATAAAATCTACTAATTCTTCATAGTTATGAATTAAATATGTTGTTCTATTAATATATATAAATATAACTGGATTATCGTCATATGGATTTACTTTGTAAGCTTTCATTCCAGGGAAAATACTTTTTAGTTTATCAAGTATATGATTTATTCTTTCATCTTCTAATTTATATTCTACAAGTAGTGTTACTTTAAAGTTATTATTATCAAATTCTTGATTATTGTTTCCTTTTAATAATTTTGTTAGTTGATATAAAGATTTTAAATATAATAATCTGTGTCTTCCATTAGATATTTCATATCCTTTTTTAGTTTTTATTAATTTTATATCATGATTATTCTTTATTCTTAATATATTATCTTCTGATGGTTCACTAAGATATTTTTTTGAATTATGTCCATCATCAATATTATAAATTGTATATATATCGTAATATAAGTCACCAGTTAATTCTTCATTATCATATATAAATTTGTCGTCTATAATAATGTTTTCATATCTACTATATGTTAATACAGGTAGTGGTTTTATTTCTTGTTTTTTTATTTCAACTGGTTCTTTCTTTTTTTTGTGCCAAAACATATATATTCTTCCTTTTTTTCAAGAATGTATTATAGTTTATTAATTAATTTTTGGCAAATTAAAATAGTACATTTGAATGTACTATTTGCATGCATTTATAACTTTTTCATATATTTCGTTGTTATAAGAGTGTACTCTATTAGTTTTACTACTATATATTTCGTGTGTTTCTGAACCATCAAATGCTATAAAGTCTTCTCCATTAACTATTTTATAGTTACCTTTTATATTAGCTCCAGCTTTTGTTTGTTCTATTTTAAATGCTATTACTGTATTAAATTGTTTTAAAATAAATTCTTTGTCTTGAGGAGCTACACTACATTCTGTGTATACATACTTTTCTTCATCAGGTATAGTTTCATCTTCTAAATCTACTCCTGGTATTTCATTTAGTTTATATACTTTTAAATTTGATGTATCTAGTTTCATTAATCCTTTACCAAATACCATAAATAAGCAGAATGCTACCATTATTATTCCTACGCATATAGCTATTATTAATTCTTTATTTGTTTTCATGTTATCACCTATTTCATTATAACACATTTGTATATTGTTTAATAAAACTAATTATTGATTCAATTAATGTTTCTATTTTTTCTAGATTTTCTATATTTCTATATTTTCTATTTATTTCTATTTGGATTACATCTATATTTGTATTTCCATATATTGTTTTTGTTATTCCTCCACCTTTAAATGGATTGTTTATTTCAATATTTGTTATACCATGTTCAATAAATGCCTCTTTTAATTCTTTTATAGTTGAATAATCAGCTGATAAGTTATTTAATGTTCCTAATTCTATATCAAATTCTCTATTTATAGAAGCTCCATGAATGTCAATTACTAACTTTATATTATTGTCTTTTATAATATCTAGTATTTTATTTTTATATTCTTCTTCTGTTTCACTATTAGGATCAATACCTGTATCGTTTATTTTTATTATTGAATATGTATCTAATGTATTAGATATATACATATTTATTGCTTTAGTAAATGGTTCGGGTAATTTTATATTTCCATCTTCTTTTATTTGTTCCATTGTATGAGGTGAAGATAATAATATAGGAATTGTTCCTTCTTTATAATATATTGAATCTTTTATTTCTTTATTTTCATATTTTAGTAATTGTTCTTTCATACTACCACCATTAATATTATAACATATAAAAAAGATGAATTAATTCATCTTTCTAGTTATCAAATGAAGCATCTACATAATATATAGGTCTTCCTTCTTTGAAATATTCTTTTTCAAAATCAGTCATAAAGTTTTGAATTGGATTTTCATCATGATGTAAATCTAAACTTATTCTATCAAATACATACCAATATTGTGATAATTGTTCTAATGAATAAGCAAATAATCCTTTATTATCTGTTTTTAAAATAATATGTTTATGTTTCTTAAATATTTTATCATATAATTTTAAATAACTTACATGTGTAAATCTCTTCTTTTCATCTATCTTTTTAGGCCATGGTTCAGAGAATGTTAAATATATTGTATCTATTTCTTTTCCGAATATATTATCTATTTCTCTTGCATCAGCATTTATTAATAAAAGATTAGGTATTTTTTGTGTTGATAATTTTTCTACACATTTTACCATTTGATGTTCTGAAATTTCTAAACCAATATAATTTATATTAGGATGTGCTTTTGCCATACTAATGATAAATTCTCCTCTACCCATTCCTAATTCTAAACATATAGGGTTATTGTTTTTAAATAATTGTGCCCATTTATTTTTATATTTAGTAGGATTAGGTACTAGATATGGACTCTTTCCTATTATTTTGTCTGCATTTTTAAATTGTACATATTCCATGTATAATCACGTCCTCGAAGGTATTATAACACATACATATATAATTGGTAAAATTATACTTCTGATAATTCAATTGTTTTTACTGAATCTTTTAAAATATTTTCTTTTACTACTTTTTCATTATCTGCAACAATATTTTCTTTTGCAGTATCTAAGTTTGTATAAATTTCTTCTTTTAGTTCATATCCTTCACTATCAGATACTAATATTCTATAAACATATTCTGACGGTTCAATATTAGTTTGTTTAATAGATATCTTTCTATTTAGATATTTATTTCTAATATACTCCTCTGCTTTTTCTCTTGATGCAAATACTGGTTCTAGCATCATATCAATTCCCTCTACCTTTAATTGATATACTCTCATCTTTCTCTACCTCTTTCCTATCTTAATGATACAAAAATATTTATAAAATTTAAAATACTTTAAATGTATAGTAAATATATCAAAATTGATATGTAAAAGTGTATTGACAAAAAAATAAAGAGCTTTTTTATAGCTCTATATCGTAGTATTTATTTAAGAATTCTTTTGGTGAAGTTGTAATATATTCTGGAATGTAAACTAAACTTATTCCTGTACTAGGTAAATTATCTAGTTTTATTTCTTTATATATTCCTTTTTTTATTTCATCTTCTACTAATTCTCTAATAACATAACCTATACCTAAACTTCTTTTTACAGCACCTACTATAACTTCTGTTGTATGTATATTAATAATATTGTTTACATTAACATTGTTACGAATGAAATATTCATCTAGATTATTACGGTTTGCTGTACCTTTTATTGGTAATATCAATGTATAGTTTTCTAGGTCTTTAACTGTTTTTATTTTAGATATGTCAAAGTCTTCACTTACAATAAATGTATTATGGAAATCTTCAATATGTTTTATCTTTACATCTTTGTCATGACATTTAATTGGATTAGAATCTATCATAAAATCTATTTCATGTGATCTTAATAATTCAAGTAATCCTTTTGTTGTTTTAGATATAATACTTATTTCTATATTAGGATTTTCTTTATGAAATTTATCTATAGCATCAAAGATATAGAAAGTTGCGATATGTGATGGAATACCAATAGATAATTTTCCTTTATCTAATTGTTTATTCTCTAACATGCTTCTTTCTGCTAGCATTAATGCATTATAACTTTGTTCTACAAAAAAGAATAATTCTTTTCCTTTTTCTGTTAATTCTATACCTTTTTTATTTCTAAAGAATAATTGTGTATTTAATTCTCCTTCTAATTGTTTAATTGATCTACTTATAGCTGGTTGTGATGTATAATTCATTACTGCAGCTTTTGATATGCTTCCATATATTGCTACATCATAAAATGTTTTATATAGATTAAAATTTATATTAGACTTATACATAAAACCACCTAAATTTATTATAACATATAAAAAAAAGAATTAAATTAATTCTTTTTTCTTACTTTTTTTAATTATTATTCTAGATGATATTAATAATATTCCTATAATAGTGTTTTTTATTGATTCAGCATTAATTGAATCTTTTACATTATTAAATACAGTTTTTATCATATCAATAGCATATTTTGGTACTTCGTTAGTAAATAGTTCATGTATGAATATTTCTCCACTTACACTTATTAACATAAATAATATACCTGTTATTATAAATGCTACACCACTCCATGATAAGCTATTAACAATACTTCTTCTAGAAGCTGCTATTAGTAACATAACTACTAATATTACAAATAATAATGCCATTGTTACAAGATTTCCATATGCAAAATCTAATATATCATTTAATCTATTCATTCCATGTTGGAATCTTTCTAATTCTTTATATTCATCTGTATCTTCTAGAGAATTTTCTATTTCAATAACTGCTTTATCTATTTCTTCTGATAGTTTTCCACTATATTGATGAGCTACATTTACTATTTCTTGTTTTTCTTTTTCTGTTATTTCTTCTTCAGATATTTTATTTATTTCTTCAATTGCTTCATCTATATTATCATCAAAATATTTATTAATACTTTCTTCAGAATAAATTGTTTTATCAAATTCTTTACCGTAGACAATATAATCTATTGAATAGTTAATAATGGTATCCATTCCTTCGTTTATTATTTCTTGTTCTAGTATTTTATCTACTATTTCAGGATCAATATTAGATTCTTGTAATTCTTTTTTTATTTCATCCATAGGTAATTCTTCTTTAAGAAATTCACCGTAATCTATTTTATTTATTGTTTCTCTTATATATTGTTCATTAATATGTTTTTTAGCTATATTTCTACATGAATATGCTGTAGTTAATCCTACTAGAACAATTGTTAATGTTAAAGCAAATAATACTAAGATAGTTTTTCCAACAACTTTTAAAAATTTTTTCATTTAAATCACCTAAGTTTATTATAACATTAAAAAAGAAACTATTTAGTTCCTTTTTTAGTTTTCTTTTCAGTTTGTTTCTTTTTTGTTGATTTCTTTTTTTCTAATCTCATATCATATCTTATTAATGAAACAATAGCTGATATTATTTCTAATACATTACCAATAATCATTAATTTTGCACCAATAGTATAGTTATACACCATCCATATCATTGCACATAGAATCATTGTTGTTCTTATGTGTTTTGGATTTTTAAAATATGATGATAAGAAATATAAAATATAAATTGCTAGTGGTATAGCTGAATTCCATCCATCATATGTAAATATTGTTATTATTACTAACATAAATATGAACACTAATAATGCATATAATGGTATTTCTTTATTTTTCTTTTCGTATCCTATAAATACTAAGTTTTTTGATTGTTCTACTAATTCTATTATACAACCAGATAATGCACCTAATATTGCATAAACTATCATATAACAAATAGATGATAATGTTTGTACTATAAGTATATCTTTTTTCTTTTTAAATTGAACACTTAAGAGAAATAAAGCTATAGATATTATAGATACTACATTTACTATTATATCTTTATATTCATTAATAAAATTTAACATATTACTTCACCTTACTATAATAATTTAATCATATATAAGATGAATATATCAATTATATATTTTTTTTAAATGTAAAGTTATTGTATTAGAATTTATGATATATTGTACCAGTTGTTAATTGTACTCCTTTGTATGAAGCTAATTCTGATACTGTTACTAATTGATATCCTTGATTAATTAAATATGGAACAATATAATCTATTGCATCTGCTGTTGATTCATATATTCCATGGAATAATATTATTGAACCATTTAAATCTTGTATTCTTAATACTTGATCTATTACTGCATCAGCATTTCTTGATTTCCAATCTAATGTATCAATATTCCAATTAATTATTGCCATATCAGATATTAATCCTTTTACGTTTATATTAGCATTTCCATAAGGTGGTCTTATTAGTTTAGGATCATATCCTAATATATCTCTATAAGCTTTTTTGGCACTATTTAATTCGTTTTGTAACGCCTCATTACTTAATGTATTTAAATTTGGATGTGAATATGTATGAGTTCCTACTTCACCTATTTCAGCTTCTCTTTTAACTATATCTGGATATCTAGACATATTTCTTCCGACATCAAAGAATGTTGCTTTAACGTTATATTTTGCTAATGTATCTAGTATTCTTCTAGTTGTTGGTCCAGGCCCATCATCAAATGTTATTGCAACCATTGGTTTTGTTGGATTTACTGAACCATCTTGTTTTACATTAGTATTAATTTCTTTTCTTTCTATTTTATTTGCCATTAGTATAGATGTAGATACATAGCATTCTTGATTATTGTATTTTACAACGCTCCATTTATCTATAATACCTATTCTTTCTATTGGTTCATTATATTTTAAAACTCCAACTATGTTATCACCATAATCCATACTACTTCTTATGTTAGCATCAGTTGAAGCATACATTGTATCATTTTTAGGAATCATTGTTGCTTCTGGTTTTGGTTCTTCTACTGGTGGTTGTTCTTCAATAGGATCTTCTATTACTTCGTCTTTTTTTATTTCTTCTTCAGTTAAAAGATTCTTTTGAATATAACCTTCTGTATCATTATAGTTTACTTTACACCATAATTCGTTACATTCTTCGACATATACAGTAACTCCTTTTGGTAATTCTGAATCATGAACGCTACCTATATTATCTTCATGATATAATGTATCATCAAATATTAAATACATCTCTTTATCTATTTTTTGATACTCATTTATTTCTTTATTTTCTTTTTCTGGTATGCATAGTACTCCTATTGTTATAACTAGTACTAAAATAAGTGATATTAGTGATATTATTAAATAGCTTTTTTTATTCATAATCATCAACAACTTTTCTAGTTATATAATAGCACATAAAAAGAATAAAATACATTATCTTATTCTTTCTTATCTTTTTCTAAATCTTTTTCGTATAGTTTTTTATATTCAGGACAAGTTTCTAATAATTCTTTATGTGTTCCTTCTCCTTTTATATTTCCTTCACTTAGAACATATATTTTATCACAATCTACTACTGTCGATAATCTATGAGCAATTATAATAATTGTATAATTACCTTTCATATTCCTTATTGCTTCTTGAATACTAGTCTGTGTTTCATTATCTAACGCACTAGTTGCTTCATCAAATAATATTATTTTTGTTTTTTGAATTAGAGCTCTGGCTATTGCTAATCTTTGTCTTTGTCCACCAGATAATGTTACTCCACCTTCGCCTAAAACAGTGTTATAACCATCTTTTAATGTATTAATAAAACTATCTAAACATGCTGTTTTACATGCATCTATTATTTCTTCATCTGATACATTTTCATTTATTATTTTAAAGTTTTCTTTAATACTCATATTATAAATGTATGGGTTTTGTGGAATTATAGATATATTACCTCTTATTGTATCTTTATTTAATTCTCTTATATCATTACTATCTAGTAATACTTTTCCTTTATCAGCATAGTATAATGCGCTTATTAAATTAAATATTGTAGATTTACCTGCACCTGATTTACCTACTATTGCTACTGTTCTATTAGCTCTAATTTTCATTGATAAGTCTTCTAAAACATTTCCATTTTCATCATATGCAAATGATACATTTTTTAATTCTATATCTCCTCTAAAATCATTTAATGATCTTCTACCAAATTTTTCTTTTTTAAATTTAGTACTATCTAATATTTCATATACTCTATCTGCAGCTACATCGAAGTTTCTTGCTTCTTCAAATAGACTTTCAAATGAATTTGAAATACTTACAATTTTGTCTTGATAATTCATTATTATTAATGCAATCGCTAATGTTATTTTGTTGTTATATATCAAGAAAATACATATTAGCATAATTGTTAAATCAAAGAAGTCTCTTGTACTATCTGTATAGAATTTTAATTTTGCTTTAATAAAACTTTTTGTATATCCTGTCTTTCCAACTTCATCTACTAGACTGATTGATTTATTTAAGAAGCTATTTTCTGCATTTAATACTTTTATATCTTTAGCTCCTCTTACTAATTCACCAACAAATCCACCGTTTATATCTTTAGCTATTTTATATTTTTTTAGATTTTTATAATTTATAGATGATGTTAATTTATGTAATATATAGAATACAATTACCATGATTAAATCACATATAAATATTATTTTATTTATAAAGAACATACTTATTAATACACCAAAGCTACTAATAATATCTGTTATGTATTCTATTATAAATACAAATATATATATCATGTTATCTATATCATTATTTATTCTTTCGATAAATGTACCACTTGTATTGTTATTTAAATCATCAGTTGTTATTCTTAATGTTTCTTTTTCTAACTCTAATTGAATGTTTTTTCTTACTACATAGAAGAATTTGTTATAACAATGATTAGAATATAATAATGTTATATTCTTAAGTATTTTTACTGCAAATAATGATAATATTACTACAAGTAATTGTTGCCATAAACTACTAGTTAAATTTACTATTTCTTTAGCAGTTAGAATTGGTATTATAACAGCACAAGCTGCCATTATAATATTACATATTAATATTAAAAATAAATATACTGTTCTTGTTTTAGCATACTTATATGTTTTCTTTAAATTATTTATTGTATGTTTAAATGATACTTTATCTTTTTTCATATTATCACCATATTAATTATAACAAAAAAAAGTAGTTTTACTCTACTTTTTTAATTGTAATAAAGTTCCTTTGTTATCTTTTTTTCGTGAAAAAAGAGGTATTTACCTCTTATTTATTCATTACTTTTTTAGCCCAAGATCTTTTATTACATTTAGGACATTTTAAATATCTTGTATATCCCATATGCGGAGCCATCATTGCTTGCATATAAGTAGGAACAAATTTATGATTACATTTTTTACATTCATGATATCCTGCTTCTATTTCATATTTAAAAATAATAAACATTGAAGATAAAAATATTAATGTAGATACTACCATAATTATTCCAAATTTTAATCCTTCACCAAATGCTAAACTACTCATAATAATTACAGCTATATATGATACTACAGCTAATATTGAAGCTATTATAGTTATATTTAATATCTTTCTATTTTTATTCTCATCTTGTCTTGCTAATTCTAATAATAATTCTTCATTTTTTTCTTTATAGTCTTTCATTTCTATTTTTTCACCATTAAGAAGTTCATTTACATTTATATCTAATAAACTGCATAATTCTAACATTATACCAGCATCAGGTAATGATAAACCCCTTTCCCATTTACTTACAGCTCTATCTGTAATATATAATTTTTCAGCTAATTGTTCTTGAGTTAGACCTTTTACCTTTCTGCATTTTGCAATAAATTTTCCAATTTTAGATAAGTTCATAAACTTCTCTCCTTTCATGGTTTCATTGTATTATAATTATATCATTTTTTACACATACTGGTGGTTGATTTGATATTTTTTATAAAATTAACTCTTATAAACAAAAAAAGATATATTTCTTTTGAAATATATCTTTTATTTTCTTACTAAAACACAAAATGTTTCAATGTGATGAGTATAAGGAAACATATCTAAACCTTTTATATCTATTATATTATAATGTTCTTTTAATATTTTTATATCTCTTGCAAAAGTCATAGGATCACATGATACATATATTATTTTATTAGGTTTTAAATTAATAATTGTTTCTCTTGTTATATTATCTAATCCTGCTCTAGGTGGATCTACTATTATTGTATCTATATTATCATTAATTTTAGTAATACATTTAGATGTATCTCCAACCATATAGTAAGTATTATCTTGTTTATTTATTTTTGCATTAGTAATACAGTTTATTATTGCATTAGGAATTATTTCTATACCATATATCTTTTTAGCTTTTTTAGCATTTAAACCTAATGTTCCTACTCCACAATATAGATCTAATATTATTTCATTATCATTAACGTTATCATTAATTAAATTAAATAATTTACTACATATATTTCTATTTATTTGAAAGAATGAGTCATATGATATTTGAAACATTTTATCATTTATTATATCAATATATTTATTATCACCATTTACTAGTTTATCGTTTATAATTATTCCTACTATTTTATGATTATCCTTTAAATAATCAATATCAATATTTATTTTATCTTTTGTATTAATAACAATAAGTAATTCATTATTATAATTAGATCTTATTATTAATTCTCCATTTTTTATATTTAAATGTTTAATATCTTTAATAAAATCTTTTATTGGTTGTTCTGCTAGTAAGCAGTTATCTATATTTATTAGTTTATGTGAATTAGATATATAATATCCATATTGTTTGTTTATAATTTTAAGAGTTATTTTATTTCTATAAGATAGATTGTTATCTGATTTAATTATTTCTATATTAGATTCAATACCGGCATATTTTGAAACTATTGATTCTAATTTTTCTTTTTTAAATTTTATTGTTTCTTCATATGAAGTATTTAGTAAATTACATCCTCCACACTTTTCATAATATGGACATAATGGTTTTATTCTATTATTACTTTCTTTTATATACTTAGTAACAATAGCTTCATTATATTTTTTATTTTGTTTTGTAATATTAATTTCTACTTCTTCATCAGGTAGTGCGTTATCTACAAAAGTTATTTTGTTATCTACATAACATATGCCTCTACCATAATTATCTAACTTTTCTATCTTCATCTTTATCACTCTTATTCATTATACTATTTTTTATATTCTATTTACTAGTTTTAAAGATTTATTTTTTTCTATTTTACGTGGCGCTAATTTTCTTTGAACAACTACTCTGTGTTTTTCTTTTACAACTCTTGATTTTTTTGTCTTTTGATTAAATATTATTTTCTTTTCTGTAATATTAATCTTCTTTTCTTTTTTAGGTTTTGCTGTTTTTTGTTGAGTTGGTTTAACTTTTACTTTAGCTGTTTTTTCATGTGTTGCTGTAATGTTTACTTTAGTTGCTTTTTTAGTATCTTGTTTAGCACTCATTGGACTAGCTGTAAACACTTGATTTGGTACTCTGTTAATAACTTTTCTTTTTGCTTGTTTTGCTCTTTTTTTTCTATTTTTTTCAATTTTCTTTTCTGTTTCCATTTCCATTTCTAATAATTCATCGTCATCATATATATTACGAGTTGAATATAAGTATGCAAAACTTATTAAGAACATTGCTAATGCATAAGCACCTAATTTAAATTTTAAATTTTCTCCGTTGTATTCTATTTCTACTGTTTCGTAATCATTAACATAACCTATATTGGTAATCTTAACTTCTTCTTCAGCTGGAGTCATTTTAGGTTGATAGCTACTATTTAAGTTAAATGATAAATACATGTTATTACCAGTTAAATCATATTGTAATGGATCAACATTCATATTATTAATATTATTCCATGATTGTGTTGAACTAAATAATTGATAGTTTTGTAATCCTGCTCTATTACATAATGCTTGAATTAAACATGTATAATTGATACTTATTGAATCACTAAATCTTACTGCATAATATACTGGTAGATTTGTATAGAATCTTTTTAAATCATTTGATAAATCAGATTGTTTATCTACCATTTCATCATATTGTAATTTACTAATAACAAATGATACAATTTCTCTTCTTTTTTCATCAGGTGTTTTACCTTCTAAGTCAAGATTATAGATTATGTCATCAAGTATTTCTATTTCACTTAGTATTTCACCATTTTTTGATTCGAAGTTTATATTAGTTGCTGTATCTTTATCTAACCATATTGTTGCATAATCATCTAGTTGTAATTCTTCTATTTGTAAATCTTTTAATACACTACCATTTGATACGTTTGCACATTTAGTTAAACTTAAATAATTTAAGTTAGAACAATTTTCTATTGCTTTTAAATCTACAAATGCATCTCCAGCAATAGTTATTCTTTCTAATTTTTCTGGATTTCTAATATATAGTTGATTAAATGAGGTATCTACTAAATTTAAATTGTATACATTATATGGTACTGATAATAATCCATCTGCTACTACTACTTTATTAAAATTAATTCTAGTTACAGAATTAGGTATACTTCTAGTATTAATTACTTTACCATTAGTAATATTTACTTCACGTAAATCTGTATTATAATAAAAATCATTTAAATCTACATTATTGTTAGAAATATATACTTTAGATAAATTTGGTAAATATTTAAAATCACTAAAATCACAATTAGAAAATTGATCATCTATTTTTAGGAACGATATACTATTTAAATCTGCTCTAGTTAATACATCTACTTTTAATCTTTTTAATAAGTAATCATAAAACTCGGCATTACTAAAAATAATGTCGTCACTTTTTAATTGTTCTAATTCTTCTAAATATTGTTTTTCTTCTGATGTATTATATGAATTTGGTAACTTCACATTAAAACATGATGCAGCTAATCCAGCTGTTACTACTGCAAATCCTAATTCACGAACCAATTTGTATTTTAATTTTGACATAACCATACCTCTTTTTTGCTGTAGGTATTATAATTCAAAGTTTTTATAATGTAAAGTTTTGTTTATGTATTTTTATAATAAAATTACTCATAATATTACTGGTGATTTCATGTATAATTATTTATTAAAAATATTCAATAATAGTAGTGATTTAATTTATAAAGAAATTGATAATATTAAATTAATTTATGTAGATAGTTTATGTGATAGTAATAAGATAAATGACTATATATTAAAAGCAATAAATAATAATAAAAGAATATTTTTAAGAGATAATATTACTGGTCCTTCTGTTATATATATTAATGATATAAATAAAGCTATTGATTATCTATATAATGGGTTTGCTTTAATATATGATGATAATGATATGTTGGTCTGTGAAGTTAAAGCTAATCTATATAGAAGTATTGATATACCTACTAGTGAATCTAGTATTAATGGTCCTAAAGATTGTTTTAACGAAAGTATATTAATTAATCTAGGTTTAATAAAAAGAAGAATAAAAACTAACAAATTAATTAATGTAGATTATGAACTTGGTTCTATAACAAAGAATAAAGTATCTATTCTTTTTATTGATGGTATTGTTAAAAAGAAATATGTTAGAACTATAAAGAAATATTTTAATAAATTTAAATTTAATAGTATGTGTGAAATCGAAGTATTAAGTCAACAGTTTGACAATAAGAATTTTTTTCCTACTGTAATGAAAACTGAAAGACCTGATACAGCTGTTAATGCTTTATTAGATGGTAAAATTGTTATTATTGGTGATAATACTCCATATGCTCTTATCTTACCTTCTTTTTTAATTGATTTTATAAATCCTATCGGTGATAAATATGTTAAAAGTAATAATGTTAATTTTTTAAAGATTATAAGATTTATTTGTTTTGTTTTAACTATGACATTACCTGGTATATATATTTCTTTAACAAATTTTAGTCCTGAAACTGTTCCATTAAAATTACTTGTATCTTTTCAAAATGGAAGATCTGGAGTTCCTTTTCCATCATATATAGAATGTGTTTTTTTAATATTATTGTGTTCTATATTACGTGAAAGTGATATTAGATTTCCTAGTAGCTATGGTAGTTCTATTAGTATTTTAGGAGCTTTAATTCTTGGTGAAGCTGCTGTTAATGCAAATGTTGTTAGTCCTATTATGATTATAATAGTTGGTATCACTTTTATAACTGGTTTAATATTTGATAGCGGAGATATGATTGATGGATTAAGGTTTTATAGATTCTTAGTATTATTATTCTCTATTCTATTTGGTTTCTATGGATTAATAATTGCTTGTATAGGTATATTAGTAAAACTATGTAGTATTAATTCTTTAGGTGAACCATATTTGTTTCCGTTGAGTCCTTTTAATAAAAAGTATTTTTCTAAAACTATGATAAAGAGGAATAAGCAATGAAGAAGATATTAATTTTTATTTTATGTTTTATGTTATGTAGTTGTTATGATTATAAAGAATTAAATAATATAAGAATAATTGATTATATGTATATTGATTATGATGATAGTTATTCTTTTACATTACATGAAGTTAATAATGATGATGAATTTAATGTTTCAATGAATGAATTAAACAATAATAATGATTTGTTTTTAGGTCACATTAAGTATATATATTTATCTGATAATCTATGTAGAAAAGGTATTTTAGATATTTTAAATTATATTTATAGAAATAATAATTTTAGTAATAATTATATTTTATTAATTGGTGATAATACAGATAGTGATAAATATGGTTTAAATAGTATTGACGTTTATAAATATATATTAGATAAACATAAAGATATTGGTATATATAATGTTAATAATAATATGTTAGGTTATTTTGATGATGATAAGTTAATTGGATATATAGATGATAAAATATATAAATTTATTATGTTTATTGAAGGATATGATATTTATG
>JAEDJT010000077.1 GCA_016296185.1 Bacilli bacterium | reverse complement strand
ATGAATATGATCATAATTTCTGTAATTTTCTAAATCTATTGATTTAATATACATACATCACCTTTAAATCACTTTTATTACTTCATTATCAAATTCAACTGTATCGCCTTTATAAACTTTTTTACCACGTCTATATTCAACTTCGCCGTTATATAATACTTCACCTTCATTTATAACAATTTTTGCTTCAACACCTGATGAAACCAATCCGGCTAATTTTAAAAGCTGGCATAATTTTATAAATTCGTCTTTTATTTCTATTTCTTTCATAATTACAAATTAACAGGTAATACTAAATAAATATAACTTTCTTCTTCATTTTTTATAAAACAAGGAGCTTTTGAATTAATCATATATAAACTTATATTTTCATCATCTATTACTTTTAATGCATCAATAATAAACTTTGGATTAAATCCAATAACTACATCGCTTCCTTCTTTTTCAATATTAATATAATCATTATTTCCACCTTCAACAGAAACAATGCTTAATTTAAGAGAATCATTTTCAAAATTAAATTTAACAGGTTTCTTTTCTCCTTCATGTATAAAAGGAATTGCTCTATTAATACCATCTAGTAATTCTTTTTTATTAACATTAACCTTAATAGTATAATTACTTGAAAGCATGTGATCTATTTTAAAATATTCACCTTCTATTAATCTTGAAATAATAATATTATTATCAAATTCAAATACTATATTATTATCATTAAAATAAATATTAACTTCATTATCTATTTCATTATTTAATATTTTTATTATTTCTTTTAGTGCCTTCGCAGGAACAATAACTTTTTTATCATTATATGATTCCTTAAGTTCAGCTTTTCTAATAGAAATTCTGTGACCATCAAGTGATACAACTTTTAATACATTTCCTGATATTTCAAATAATTCACCAGTCATTATTTTATTTGATTCATTATCAGCTGTAGAAAAAATTGTTGTTCTTATTAATTCTTTAAGTGAAAACTGAGAAATAATTAAAGGATCAATTTTTTCATATGAAGGGAGTTCAGGAAACTCATCTGTATCTAAATAACCAATATAAGAATTAGAATTTCTTATTTTATCATAATTAATAACTATTTCTTTTTTAGAATTAGTTTCTATTTCTAATTCATTATCTGGTAAGCTTCTTAATACAACATTTAATTTATTTGCTTCTAATGCTATCTCACCATTTTCTATTACTTCTCCATCAATAATTGTTTCTATTGCAAGATCCATATCATTAGCAAGTAATTTAATTATTCCATTATTAGCACTAACTTTAATATATTTAAGAATATCCATAGTTGTGCTTGAAGGAATTGCTTTACTAACAATATTTACTCCATTAAGAAAAGAGTTTTTATTTGTAATGAATTTCATGGAATGCTCCTTTTATTAATTATTTATATATTAATTATTATTATTATTATAGGATGTGAATATGTATAAAACTCTTAAAAACATTATAAAATAAGGATTTTTTATAAATTATTAATGTGAATAATTAAAATTTAAATGTTTATAAATATAATTTTATTCACATTTTTA
This sequence comes from Bacilli bacterium, assembly GCA_016296185.1. GTDB lineage: Bacteria > Bacillota_I > Bacilli_A > RF39 > UBA660 > Coprovivens. Next base: position 1,627 of record JAEDJT010000077.1, on the reverse strand, counting down.
TGGATTAATTTTTTTAATAATTGTATCTATTGTATTTTTTACATTATCATCCTCATCAATTAATTCTTTTATTTTTTCTTCAGCGTGGATAACTGTTGTATGATCCTTTTTACCACATAAAAGTGCTATTCTTATCTGAGGTGCATCTGTATATTTTCTGCATAAATACATTATTATCTGTCTTGGTAATACTATTTCTGCATTTCTTTTTTTTGAGCACACATCATCAGGAGATATATTAAAATGATCACATACTACATCTAATATATATTCTGGCGTAATTTTTATTGGTTCAATTGGAGAAATAACATCTTTAAGTGCTTCTTTTGCGAGTGATAAATCAATATCTCTGTTTTCAAGCTTTGAAAACATTATTAATTTATTTAATGCTCCTTCTAATTCTCTTACATTAGAAGTAACATTATTAGCAATATAATCAATTACCTCATCACTTATTGATTCTTTATATTCATTGTTAAGCTTTTCTTTCTTTTTCTTAAGAATAGCCATTCTTGTTTCATAATCAGGTTGCTGTATATCTGCAATAAGTCCCCAGGCAAATCTTGATCTATATCTTTCTTCGAGTACTTCCATTTCTTTTGGTGGTTTATCTGAAGAAATAATAATTTGTTTATTTTGTTCGTGTAATTGATTAAAAGTGTGGAAAAACTCTTCCTGAGTTCTTTCCTTTCCTATTATAAATTGTATATCATCTACTAAAAGAACATCTATATTTCTATATTTATCTCTGAATTTAATCATTGCCTCAGCATTTTGCGAAGAATTTCCGTTTCTTAAGGCATCAATAATATCATTTGTAAATTGTTCTGAAGTTACATATAGAACTTTTTTTCTTGGATTTTCACTAATAATATAATTTGCAATTGCATGCATTAAATGAGTTTTACCAAGTCCTACTCCTCCATATATAAATAGAGGATTGTATGTTTCTCCAGGAGATTCAGCAACTGCTAATGCTGCAGACTGAGCAAATCTATTATTATTTCCTACTACAAATGTGTCAAAAGTATAAGTATGATTTAAATTTGTACTTTCATATTCAGGAGTATTTATAATATTATTATTTATTAAAGTTTCACCTGAAGAAGCATCTTTTTCTAATATAAATTCAATATCATATTCCATTCCTGTTACTTCAGTTATTGATACTTTAATAGGAAGAGAATATTTAGATGAAATATAATTTTTAGAATGAGACTGATCGAAAGGAATAATAATAATAACTTTATTATTTTCAACTGAATGAAACTTTAATGGTTTAATCCAAGTATTAAATGAAATATCAGAAAGGTTATATTCATTTTTTATGTATTCTAATATTTCATTCCATTTACTCTTAATCAGTTCCATAAATTAAATCCCATAAAAAATCTATAAAATTTAGTGAGAAGTACTAAATATAGACAAAAATCCACCTTCTTACACTATTATATTATATCAAATAATGATTCTTTATCAAGTTTACAGGAAGGAGTAAACATAATATTTTCCACAAAATGTGGATAAAATGTGGATAACTTTTATTTATTTAATTATATATATAAAAAATCCCGGATGTTTGACACGCCTTCTTGATTGATTTTATTACAAATCCTTTATTTAAGCC
>JAEDJT010000076.1 GCA_016296185.1 Bacilli bacterium | reverse complement strand
TATATGTTTTTATAGATATTAAAATTTTATTAAAATTTTTTTATAAATATTATCAAATATAAATTTGTTTTATACAATTCGAAAAGGAGAATTGAAAGATATATGAAATTACCTCGATTTACGTTACTTTTTATTTCATTGTTATCGTTATTTTCATGTACACCAAACAATAATGATAACCCAATTAATGGAGGTGATAAACCTACTAAAGAAGTAACATTTAAAGAAGCAGTCGATAATACTATTAAAAATTATAGTTTTGAAAGTGTCGATAAACAAATAGATAACCTAGATACTACACAAAGTCATTTTTCTTATAAGCAAGTAAAATATAACGAAGACCAAAAAATGATGGTTATTCGCTACAATACTATTTTAACAACATCCGAAGATGTATTTTTATCTTATAAAAATGATGAAACTTATTTTAGTACTAATGTTTACTATACAAATAGTGAAGATCAAATAATTTGTAGATATAAAAATAGAGGAGAAGATAGTGTTTTTGATGATATGCAATATACTTCTTCAAATCAAGATGTCTTTACTACCCAAATGATAAATTACATTAATCCAGATCATTTTACATTTAATGAAAGTGACAATTTTTATTATATGAATAGTGAATATCTTAATAGTGAAGAAGCTAGTAGACTTGCTGGATATTATGGTTCATATCAATATCTTGAACAAAATTATAGTTATATTGCCTTTTCTATTAAAGATGGTCACTTAGATAATTATAAAATGTCAGTACATTTTGCTGCTCGTAGTGGAAATTCGTTTCCCTATGATGCAGATAACGAAGTAACTGGCTTTTTTTATGAGGTTAAAACAACAAATATCGAATTACCTCCACTTCCAATTTATCATGAAGACACCTTAGTAGCTGATGAAAAAATAGTAAATGCTAAGGAAAGAGCTAAGAAAAACTACACTTATAATGAAACAGTATCTGTTATTGATAGTAATGGTAATGAGAGGGAATTAGAATATATTGAAGGAGTTGAAGGAGATACATTTAGACATTATTCTTATTCTTTTATTGCTAATTGTTATAGTGATATTTATTCATATACTATATATAAAGATAGCTTCAATGGTGGAAAAAGTGCTTCAACCCATGAAACTTGTATTTATTATTATGACGATTATGTAGATTATCAAGATTATGATATGGATATCCTCGATGATTCTATTTCTACTTTAGAAGCACTTGGTGGAAAATATGGTATTAAAGTATTTGAAGAAAAAGAGGATTCTACTGGAAAATATTTTACGCCAAGTAGAGAAAAACCAACTAAATATAATCCTAAAGATTACACTTACTTAGATTATGCATCTAGTTCATTTATTCATGGAATTATTGGGAATTATGTAGATAGTAATGGAACAATTTATTCTTATAAATATAATGATTTACGCTTCTATTTAGACGATAATGGTGATTTTTATAAAGCTACATATAGTTTTGATATGGATTATACAAAAGAAGGAATTACAACTTCATATCATGTTGTAGGAAATGGTACATTTAAAGATATTAATAAAACTAAAATTGTTATTCCTACCAATCCAAATGATGAAATAGTATTAGATAAAAGATTAAGTAAACTTTATTCAGCAATGAATAACAAAAACTATACTTATAAAGAAACTTATAATTGCTTTACTGCAAGCGGAGATAATTTTAATTTTTCAAAAGAGAATGAACGTATTGAAGATACGATGATTTATAATGAATATGTAGATGATAGTAAAATTAAACAAGAATTAACTTGTAATGCTATTGTTGATTACGATGAAAATGAAAATCCAATATATAGATTTGCTACATTAAATGATTATTATTATTTTGGTGAAGAAGGTTTTTATAATTATTATGCCTTTGATGATTTTTATTCTAATTATAAATATTATCCTGGACAATATGAATATAAAGGAGTAATTGATAGTTATAAAAATAATTTAAAATATTTTAAATATGTTAATAGTAAAACTATTAATGGAGAATTAGTTGATGTATTTAAATTAACTTCTTCTTATTTAAAATTATTTGGTAAAGAATTGGTAATATCTGCTTCTCAAAGTCGTTATTCAAGCGTTACATCATTACAACTTTATGTAAAAGATGAACGTATTATTAGAGTTTCTTATGCTTATGATTATAATGATGAAAACAACAATTATATCGGTGAATGTGAAGGTACTATAAACATTGATTTTAATTCTACATATGTTGAAGTTCCAAATGTTGATTTATCTTTTATAAATAATACTTTATTTGAAGATACAATGAATAAATATAGTTCTTCTTCATATTATATTGATTCACGTACAAATGTAAGTTGTTTCTCAAATAGAACAACTTGTGAGGCTTATTATTTAGGAAAATATAATCTTAGTGATATTGAAACTGAACAAGAATTTACATATCAATATGGACTAAATCATGATTTAGTTGCTACTTTTGATGAAAATGGTAATAGTTACGATATTACAATTGTTCCATATAATTATATTGATTTTTCAAAATTTAATAGAGATGACTTCTATGTTGATGGGAACTCTAATTATATTCTTACTGAAGAAAAATATGATGAATACTTTGCTAATGTGTTTCATTTTGATGAAACTGTAGATATAAAACCTATATTGTTTTATTTAAATATTAGTAATTCTACAATTACTATTACTTATCAATACCATCTTAGATTTTTAACAAAAGATGGAAATTATGTTTTGTATTATATCAATGGAACACTAAAAATAACTAATTAAATAAGGGGGGTTAATTAATGAAAAAATCAAAAGTTGCTTTAGCATTAGGCTTATTAACAAGTGTTGCGCTGGTAGGAGCGATTGTTAGTTGTAAAACTACTACTGTTGATACAAGAGATCCACAAATTGTATCAATTTATAATTTATACGTTCAATCAGCCGAAGATAATGGTGAGATACCATTAACATATGAAGAGTGGCTTGCTTCAATTAAAGGAAGTGATGGAAGTGATGGAAAAGATGGCTTGACACCATATATAGGAGATAATGGAAACTGGTATATCGGTTCAACTGATACAGGTGTCAAAGCAAGTGGAGAAAAAGGTGATACTGGCGCAACTGGTCCTCAAGGCCCAGCTGGTGATAAAGGCGACAAAGGAGATACCGGAGCAACTGGTCCTCAAGGTCCTGCTGGAGA
>JAEDJT010000036.1 GCA_016296185.1 Bacilli bacterium | reverse complement strand
GGATTTAAAGAAAATGAATGGCAAAATATTTAAGGAATATAATAAATATATTCCTTTTTTATTTATCTTGTCACAAAATGGTAGGTACGTTTAAAATATTAACTTTATCAGCAGCGTTAGAAGAAAAGAAAATAAATCTATTTGAGGACTATTACTATGATACAGGTTCGATAAAAGTAGCAAGTGCCAGAATAAAATGTTGGAAAGCAGGAGGACATGGTAGTGAATCATATTTACAAGTAGTACAAAATTCATGCAATCCAGGATTCGTAATAATGGGTCAAAAATTAGGAACAGATAAATTATATGAATATGTAGAAAAATTTGGTTTTACACAAAAAACAGGAATAGATTTAAATGGAGAAGCAACAGGTATAATGTTTAAAAAAGATAAAATAGGACCTGTAGAACAAGCAACGATAAGTTTTGGGCAAGGAATTTCAGTAACACCAATACAACAAGTAACAGGAGTATCAGCAGCTATTAATGGTGGAACATTATATAAACCATATGTTCTAAAATATATTACAGAACCAGAAACAAATAATATAATATTAGAGAATAATAAAGTAGAAGTGAGAAAAACTATTAGTGAAGAAACATCAAAATTAGTAAGAGAAACATTAGAATCAGTAGTTAGTGAAGGAACAGGTAAAAATGCTTTTATAGAAAACTATCGAGTAGGAGGCAAAACAGGAACAGCACAAAAAGTAAAAGATGGAGCATATATGTCTAACAATTACATAACGTCTTTTATAGGTTTTTTTCCTGCAGATAAACCAGAATATGTAGTATATGTTGCAGTTGATAACGCTAAAGGAATAACACAATATGGAGGAACTATTGCAGCTCCAATAGCTAAAAATATAATGAAATCAATAATAAATATAGATGAAGTACCACAATCAACTGAACCAAAAGAAAGAATATATACATGGTTAGATACAAAATATATAAAAACACCAGATCTTATAGGTAAAACAATTAAAGAAGCAAAAAAAATAACTACAGGATTTAATTTTGAATATAGTGGTGAAGGAGAAAAAATAATATATCAAGAACCACAACCCAATATATATGTAAAAGAAAATAGTATATTAAAAGTAATGTTAAATTAATTGTATAAGAAATGTAAATTTAGAATAATGTTTTAAGTTAAAATAACAAAATGTAGTATAATTTAGATAGAAAGAGGTGTTTCTATGCTTATTTTAGCGAAAGCAGCTATGGCTATGATGTTAGGATTTATTTTATCAATTATAGCTGGATTAATATTAATACCAATGTTAAAAAAATTAAAATTAAAACAAACAGTAAGCGAAACAATAGGTGAAAGACATCAAGCTAAAAACGGAACACCTACACTTGGTGGATTAATATTTATATTACCTACATTTGCTACTTTATTATTATTAAAACTAAAAGGTAGTATAGATATATCTTATAACTTGTTAATAGTTCTAATAGTATTCTTAGCATATGGACTATTAGGATTCTTAGATGACTATCAAAAAATAAGATTCCGTAATAATAAAGGATTAACTATATTATTTAAGTTACTATGTCAATCAGTAATAGCATTAGTATTCTTTTATATTTATATAACTAATGGTGGATCACCAACATTAGAAATCACATCTTTAGGAATAGATTTAAATTTAAAATGGTTATACGGAATATTCATTTTATTCTTATTAGTAGGAACATCTAATGCAGTTAATATTACTGATGGTTTAGATGGTCTATGTGGAGGATTATGTATAATTGCTTTCTTAGCATATGGATTATTAGCTTGGAATGCAAGATGGATGGAAGGCTATCAAGAAGTTGGTATATTCTGTTTTGTCCTTATTGGATCATTAATGGGATTCTTAGTATTTAATGGACATCCTGCCAAAGTATTTATGGGAGACACTGGATCATTAGCATTAGGTGGAGCTCTTGCTGCAATAGCAATATTAACAAAACATGAATTATCATTAGCAATAGTTGGTGGAGTATTCGTTATTGAAACATTATCTTCACTAATTCAAATGATAGCAATTATTAAATTCCATAGAAAAGTATTTAAGATGGCTCCAATTCATCATCATTTTGAACAATGTGGTTGGGAAGAACAAGATATTGTTAGATGGTTCTATGTAGTAGGACTATTATTAGCAATGGCTGCTATCACATATGGTATATGGTTATAAGCACAAAAGTGCTTTTTTTAATGTCAATTTTATGGTAAAATAGATAAAGTCAAAGATAGGGAAGTGAAGTATATGAAAAAGATTATTTTTACAATTTTATCATTTATTTTATTAATACCTATCGTTAGTGCATCACCACTTCCAGATGAAGTTGGAGTAACAGCTGATGCTGTAGTAGTAGTAAACTTACAAACAGATGATATTATTTATGAAAAGAACTTAGATAAAGTAGAAATACTAGCTTCATTAACAAAAGTAATGACAGCATATACAGTTTTAGATCATGTTGAAAATTTAAATGAAAAAATAACAATAACTGAAGACGATTTAGCAGCGTTATGGGGATTTACATGTGCAGGATTAGAAGTTGGAGATAGAGTATCTTATTTAGATTTATTATATGCTCTTAATTTAGTAAGTGGAGCAGATGCTGCACAAGCATTAGCATTACATGTTGGTGGTTCAAAAGAAAATTTTAAAAATATGATGAACGAAGAAGCAGCTAAATTAGAATTAAAACATACACATTTCGAAGATTCATATGGTGGAGATGATAACAATGTTTCTACACCAAGAGAATTTTCTATATTATTAAAAGCTGCACTACAAAATGAAACATTCAAAAAAGTATTTGGTACAAATCAATATACATTATCAAATGGATTACCTGTTGTAAATTACACAGCATCATTTGCAACATATCATGGTTTAGACTCAAGTTTATTAACTGGAAATAAATCAGGATATACACCAGAAGCAGGTCTATTATTAGCATCAACAGCTACAATAAATGGAACACCATATATGGCAATAGTAATGAAATGTGCTGAAAATCAAAAACTAACAACACATGTATTAGATACATATAAAATATATGATTACATAGCACAACATCATTATTCAAGAAGAACATTATTATCAAAAGGAACTGTTCTAAAAAAAATAGAAGTTGAAGATAGTACAATAAGTGAATATGTTGTTACAGTAGATAAAGATATTAATTTAATGGTAAGTGATGAAGAATTCCAAACATTAGATTATGACTACCACATAGTAAATGTTATTACTCCAAAAAATAAAGTAGGAGACAACTTAGGATATGTAGATATCTTAATTAATGGTCAAGTAGTCGATACATATGGAGTATATCTAAAAGATGAAATATTCAGTTATCAAGAACCATCTAAAATAATAGTATTAGTACTTATTGGATTAACATTCTTAATATTAGTATTATTATGTTCAAATCTATTATCAAGAAAACCAAAACATAAATTTAAAAAATAATATGGCTATCATATTATTTTTTTTATTAAATAAAATTATATAGGTGATTATATGAAAATAAATAAAAGAATACTATTATCACTTATATTATTAATATTAATCGGATTAATAATGATTTATTCATCTAGTAATGTATGGGCATTATATAAATACAATAATCCATATAAATTTATAAAATCACAATTTATATTTGCAACATTAGGTATATTATTACTTATATTTATTTTAAAAATTGATATTAATGATTTATATAAATATTCAAATAAATTGCTATTAATAAGTTTTATTTTATTAATATTAGTATTAATACCAGGTATAGGAAAAATAAGAAATGGTTCACGTAGCTGGTTCGGAATAGGACCATTAGGTATTCAACCTAGTGAATTTACAAAACTATCATTAATAATATATACATCAAAATATTTAAGTAGAAATAATAAATATATAAAAGATGTAAAAAAAGGATTATTACCATTATTCATTATCATATTATTATCATTTCTACTAATAATGTTAGAACCAGATTTTGGTTCAGCAATGGTTATAGTATTAACTTTAATAGTAATGATATTTATATCAGGACCAAAATTAACCCTGTTTATAACAATAGGTATAACAGGATTAATTGGAATAACAATACTTATTCTTATAGCACCATATAGAATGGCAAGAATAGTATCATATTTAAATCCATGGAGTGATCCATTAGGAAGTGGTTTTCAAATTATACAAAGTTTATATGCAATCGCACCATCAGGATTATTAGGTACAGGATTTAATAAATCTATTCAAAAAAACTTCTACCTACCAGAACCTCAAACAGATTTTATATTTAGTATATTATCAGAAGAATTAGGTTTTATCGGCTCATTATCAGTAATAATTCTATATATAATATTATTTTATAATTCAATAAAAGTATCATTAAAACAAAGAGATTTATTTAAAAAATACTTATCATTTGGACTATCATTTGGTCTAATATTACAAACGATATTAAATCTATCTGTAGTAACAGGTTTAATACCAACTACAGGAGTTACATTACCATTTATTAGTTATGGTGGATCATCATTATTAGTAAGTATTATAAGTGTAAGTATTATTTTAAATATTAGTAAGGAATAAGTATTTACTTTTACTTTTAAAGTGTTATAATCATAATACTGTAAAAAAAGGGTGAAGTAAAATGAAACAATTATTTAATTGGAAATTAGAAGATGTAATAAAGGTATTAATAGGATCATTCCTATTTTGTTTTGCTATAAATATATTTATAGTACCAAATAATTTATATACAGGAGGAGTATTAGGATTAGCACAGTTAATAAGAAGTATAACTGTAGATCTATTTAATATAGAAACAAATTTTGATTTTAGTGGAATATTATATTATTTAATGAATATTCCTTTATTCTATATTGCATATAAATATATAAGCAAACAATTTTTTGTAAAAACAATATTTGCAGTAACAATTCAAACAATAATGTTATCAATAATACCAACTAAATTAATAATAGATGACATAATAGTTAATGTTATAATAGGTGGTATGCTTGGTGGAATAGGTATAGGTATGATTTTATCATGTGGTTCATCTACCGGAGGAACAGATATTATAGGTTTAGCTTTAGCTAAAAAGAATAATCATTTATCTGTAGGTAAATTAGGCTTAATAGTAAATATAATTATATATATTATTGCTGGTATTATGTATGGAAAAGAAACAATGATATATTCCATAATATATTCAGCTGTAGATTCATTAATGATTGATAAAATGCATGAACAAAATATATGTTCAACAGCATTTATATTTTGCAAGAAAAATCCTAAAATAATAAATGATTTTATAAAGAACGAATTAAATAGAGATTTCACATATTGGGATGCAAAAGGTGGCTATGACGATTCAAAAACATATATTATATATACAGCATTAACTAAATACGAATTAATAAAATTAGAAAGATTTATGAAAAACTTTGATGACCATTCATTTATGATAAAAAGTGAAGGCGTGGGAATTAAAGGAGAATTTGAAAAAAAATTTGAATAAAAAAGAATTTCTAAAAAACAGAAATTCTTTTTTTTTATTTGATTTAGTGTTAATATATATGAACTTGGGGGAATTGCCATATGAGAAAATATTACATGATACCAACTTTAGATAGAGGAATATTCTTTAATAATGAAGAATTACAAAGATCTATTTGTACAAGAAGTAAAAAAATAAAAGAACTAGAAGAAAAAAGAATATGGTTAATATATAACGGTCCTATAGATGAAGATATGTCATTACAAGATAAAATGGAATATTCTAAAGTTAAAAGATTAATAAAAGAAGAATATAAAAAAGAATCATATCCAGAATATCTTTTAGTTGTAAAAGAATTAAATAAATACAAAGAAATATCATCACAAAAAGAAGTAAAAACTAAACAACCATGTTTTATAGAAGTTAGAGAAGTAAAAGAAGAAACCTTTATAAAATATATAGAAGAAAATCCAGAATATCCAAACACAATAAATCATTTTATGGAAAAAACAGTAAAAAACAAAGTAATAGACTTTAAATTAGCTAAAGAGAGATTAAAAAGATAATAGAAGGAGTAAGTATAATGGAAGAACTTATTAAATATTGTAGTGAACATAATTATCAAATAGGTTTTAATATAACAGACAAAAAATATGTTATAGATTTTATTATTACTAGAAAAAACTATCATATACTATGTGACTTATTTAGAGAATTAGAATATATTTACTTATGTGATATTAATCCTTCTATTTACTATGATCATAATACAGGTATCAAAATATCTTTAACAGTAAGAAAAGAAATTGATAAAGAAGACTTATTTAAAAATATAATAAAAATACTAGATAATAGCTTTGAAATAACTTATCCAGAACTAATATTAGAAAACGTATTTAATATAGTAGATTACTTAAAAAGAATGGGCGTTAATAGAGTGAAAGCTACTCCAATAGAAGATGTATTCTCAATGACTATTATTCATCATAAAAATATAAAAATGCCAGAAATAATAAGTGAAGATCCATGTACTATAAAAGAATATAAAGGTAATTATGAAAAAGATTATTTACCAATCTTAGATTATGATAATATTGAAAAAATAGTAAATGAAATGTATCATTCAAGAGAAAAAAATAAAAAACAAGAAAAGAGAAAAATATTTAAATGGATTCAATAAAAAAAGCGTTAGAATTAGTAGATAATTATAGAAACAATATAGTAAAAGGAAAAGCATTTCATTCACAATCATTTGTATATAAAGTAACAAATGAAAGATTAGATCAATATAGAAAATTATTACTAAATAAAAAAAGAATACTATCAGTAATTGCATCAGGAGATCAAATATTAAATTCAATGTTAACAGCACCTGAAGAAATTGATTGCTTTGATATAAGTGTATATCCTAAATATTTCTTTATGCTAAAAATAGCAGCAATTCAAGCATTAACTATAGAAGATTATAGAGAATTCTTTTTAGAAACTACACTTAGTAGTAAAGATGAAAGATATGACGATTTATATTTTGAAAAGATAAGAGAAAAGTTAACTGGAGAATATAAAGAGTTCTGGGATGCATTATTTAATCATTCAGATTGGTATGATATATATGAATCAGGTTTATTTTCATCAGAAGTTACAATAAACAAAATATCTCATATAAGAAATATGTATTTAGATCCAAAATACTATCAATTATTAAAAATCCAAATACCTAAATGTAAAATAAGTTTTAAAGATGGAGATATCTTTGAATTAGCTAAAACTTATAAAGAACCATATGACCTAATATATTTATCAAATATAGTTTCATATGTTGATAAACAAAAATATAAAGAATTATTATATAACTTACCATTAAAAGAACAAGGAATTATATTAACTTATATGATGGGAAACACAGATTTATATAAAAAATTCTTTAGTGAACCAGAGTTTAAAACAAAAGTATTTAAAAAAGAAAATGAAAACGATGACTCTGGAATACTAATATTTAAAAAATAACAAATGATTGTTCATTTGTTATTTTTTTATGATAAAATATAACATAGAGAGTAGTGATTATATGAAAAAAATAATACAAAAACTTTTATTTGTAGCATTACTATTTATACCGTTTATAGTATTTGCAGAAGACTATGGAATAGAACAATTCTATATTGATGCAACACTAAGAAATGATGGATCATTAGAAGTTCAAGAATACTTTGTAGTAAAAGGAACTTATAATGGGTATTATCGTGATATAAAATATTCAAATCCTACAAACTATGATTTTAATCCAGATTTAGAAGCGTACGGATCATCAAAAATATACGATGGAAATGCAATATATATAAATGAAGTTAAAGCACTAGATGTAGATAAAAATTTTGACTTCAGTAATACAAATGGAGAAGTATTTACTAAAGTATCATCTGCTGAAGCTGGAGACTATAAAAAATATACTGAAAGTTATTTAACAGCAGGAAAAGAAGTAAGAATATATTGCCCTAGTAAAAAACATAAAGCATTTTATATTAAATATACATTGTCAAATATGGCAGTTAGACATAATGACGTTGGAGAATTATGGTGGGTAGCTATGGGTAATGAACTAGAGGATTCAATTGATGACTTTAGAGTTACAATCCATTTTCCAAATAACCAAAATGAATTTAAAGTATGGGCACACGGACCATTAAATGGAGAAGTACATCCATATGATAATAATAAATTAGTTGCAACAATACAAAACTTAGCAGCACATAGACAAGTATCAGTAAGAGCAACATTTGATTTAGATATCATAAGTAATAGTAGAAAACAATCAAATACAACAGCATTACCTAAAATATTAAATTATGAAGGTAGTACAGCTGCTCAAGCAAACTATGAAAGACAACAAAAACAAACTCAATATGAAAAGAAAATAAGAGAGAATATAACTCAATTAAAACTTCAACCAACAAGATATTTATTAAATACAACTAAATCATATTTAAGTTATATTATTGATGAAAAACTAAGAGAAGAATTAACAGCAGAATTAGATCAAATAGAAATTCTAGTTGTAGAAGCTGAAGAAAAAACTGCTAAAGTAAATGTAGAAATAGCAGAAGAAAAAGTTACTTATGAATCATATACATTCGCAGTTAAAAGTGTAAAAATATTAACTAACGAAGAATTAAAAATAGAATTAAACAAGAGACTAGATGTAGTATATGAAAAATTACATACAAAAGAAAAAGAAAGAGCTGCAAAAATAGATAATATTTATATTACTATTTCATTAGTAACAATATTAGGACTATTATTTATATATTTCAAATTAGATAAAGAAAGAAAATCTAATTTTAATGAAAAATATTTAAGAGATTTTCCTGATGATGAAAACCCTACTGTCATATCATATTTAATGGATCATAATGTAACAGTAAATTCAATATCAGCTGAAATATTAAATTTAATTCATAAAAAGAATATTAAAGTAGAAAAAATAGCAGAAGAAAAGAAAAATTATAAACTAACAAAAGTAAATGAAGATGGATTAAACTCAGTAGAAAAAGCTGTAATGAAATTATTATTTAATTATGAAAACTCAGTTTCATTAAAAGAATTTAAAAACAAAGCTAAAAAGAGATATTCATCTTTCACATCAAATTGGAATAGAATAGAAGAACAAGCTAAACTAGTTGCAAAAAAAAGAAACTTCTATGATACAGATGAAAAGGTTGAAAAAGAAAAAGATACTTCAAGTAACATGTCAACAGTAATTACAGTTGGATTTATAATATCATCTATAATACCAATGTTATTATTAGTATTTATTCCATTACTATTAATATATATATTGTATTATTTCTTATTTAAAGTAAAAAAGACACCAAAACTTATGATATGCGTAATATCATGTGCATTAATGATTTATATATTCACAAGTTATATAACATATAGTGTAAATAGTCACATTGTATATCCAAATATCTTATATCCAGTAATAGCTTTAATCTTATGTTTGATTAATGTTGTATATGTAGGAAAAGCAAGAAAATATTCAGAAACAGGTATTGAAGAATATAAAATGTGGACAGCAAGAAAAAATTTCTTAAGAGATTTTAGTGCAATGTCTGAAAGAGAAATACCAGAAATATCATTATGGGAAAAATATTTAGTATATGGAACATTATTCGGCTATGCTAAAAAAATAGCTAAAGAAATGGAAGTTAAACTTCCACAAATGGTAGATGAAGTTGATCTATCATTCTATGTATCAAATAATATTTCTCATGCCATAAGTGATAGTATTACTTCAGCAAGAAGTGCTGCATTATCTGCACAAAGAGCTGCATATGCCTCATCATACTCTGGTGGTGGAGGCGGAAGCTGGTCATCTGGCGGCGGTGGAGGCGGAGGTTTCTCATCTGGCGGTGGAGGCGGCGGAGGCGGAGGCGGAGGACGCTTCTAATCCGTAAAAAAAGGAAAAGAGTATATTCTTTTCCTTTTTATATGATATAATTATAATAGTGGAAAGAGTGATAAATATGAAAAAAGTAGGACCATATACACTATTAGAATCAAATGAAAGAGATATCTATTATTTTTATCCAACACTATCTTTAATTAAAGAAGAAATAGTAAGAAAAATAAATACACTTTGTATTGTATTTGATATATTTCCATATAACGAAGAAATATATAGTATGAATGTATCAGTAATAGATAAAGATAATGATACAAAATTTACAACATATACAATTAACTTAATAAAACAAGATAAAAACATATACAACATAATAAATATATTATCTAACAATAAAGTAGAAATATTAGAAGAAATTAATTTTAAAACATTAGATTATGAAGGCTTTATAAGTTTATTAACAACAAATAATGAATTACAAAGAATAATACCAACATTAAGACAAGAATTAGAAAAAAATAAAAATAATCTTAATAACGAAAAAGAAGTAGTAAAAGTAATAGATATACCATCAAAAGTAAATTATTACCAAAATATAACTGGATATATCATAGATACTTTAGAACACTTAGTGACTACAGAAGATGAATTGGATTTATCAAAAGAAATATTAAAAAGTGTTAAAAGATCACATGAAGTAGTTTTATATAACGAACAATATTGTAACTTAGCATACTTATCAGTATATGCTAATATTACTAATCAAATAAAATCAAAAGAACAAAAAAATACTAGAAGTTTAGATGTTAAAGAATTAAAATGTGATACAAATAAAACAGAATTATCATATAGTGAATATGACAAAATTATTAACTCATTTATCAATAAAGAACAACTAGATGAAGAATTAAATATCATTCAAGAAAGAATAGAATATGAATTAAATTCAAAACCAAGAGTAACAGAATTTACAAATCATATTCAAATAATTCTAGCTGATGATAAATACATAGATGATAAAAAAAGAGTAAGAGCAGTAAAAGAATCATCATTAAAAGAATTAGTATCATATAACTTAAAAGAAAATAATTATCGTATATTACCTCGTAATGAAGCAATTATATATAACTTTAAAGAAGATAATAAAACATTAGATTTTATTGCTATTATATCTATTGATTTAATTGAAAAAATACTAAAACTAATAACAATAGATATGAATAAAGAAACTAAACCAAAAACAGATATATTAAGAGCTTTAGAAAATATAAAAAGTAATAATAAAATAAATTCAAAACCAAATAATATTAGAGCATTAATATATACATTAATAATGATAGAAATTTATTATTATAAAAATATAAATGAAAAAATATTATTATTTAGTAGTGGTCAAAATATAATTAATTTAGATTATAAAAATGGTGGATATGATATTTCTATAATTAATAGAAATAATGATAGATTAATCGGAAAACTATCTAGATTAACTGATGATACAATAGAAGAAATAAGAAAATCTTTAAACACAAACGAAAAAGAATTTAATCAACTAATTAATAAAATAATAATGAATAATATGTGTGCAAGTTTATCAAAATTAAATATTGATATAGATATAAAAGATATTTCACATGAAGATATTTATATAATGTTTAATAGAACTTGCAAAAAGGACGTATTTAGAGGTAAGTTTACTTTAGATGAACTACTAGTAACATTAACTAATGCAAAAATTAATAAAATAAAAAAAGTAAAAGAAGTAGTTGAAGAAGAACAACCAAAAGAAGAATATATTCTAGGAATATTAAAAGAAGACTATGAATATATAGTTAGAAAATCAAAAACAATTGCTGATATAATGGTAGATAATAAGAGTAAAAATGAAATATATAGAAAAATAGCAGATTTATATAACCAATTTAAACACGCTAAGAATGTTTCAGTAAAGAAAAAAATTGTACTAGAATTAGGTAATTTATTAAAAATAGATGGTATCAAATTAGAAAAAATGTGATATAATAAAACAAAAAAAAGAAAAGGAAGATGAAATATGGAATTAAAAGGATCTAAAACAGAACAAAATTTAATGGCTGCATTTGCAGGAGAATCACAAGCAAGAAATAAATATACATACTTTGCATCTAAAGCAAAAAAAGATGGATATGAACAAATAGCAGCTATTTTTGAAGAAACAGCTAATAATGAAAAAGAACATGCAAAAATGTGGTTTAAAGAATTAAATGGTGGAACAATTCCATCTACTATTGAAAACTTAAATGCAGCTGCAGATGGTGAAAACTATGAATGGACAGATATGTATGAAGAATTCGCTAAAGTTGCTGAAGAAGAAGGATTCAAAGCAATTGCTGCAAAATTTAGAGCAGTAGCCAAAATTGAAAAACATCATGAAGAAAGATATAGAAAACTATTAAAAAATATTGAAGATGAAGTAGTTTTCTCAAAAGATGAAGATTGTATTTGGATTTGTAGAAACTGTGGACATATAGTTATTGGTAAAAAAGCACCAGAAGTATGTCCAGTATGTGCACATCCACAAAGTTATTTCGAATTAAAATCTGAAAATTATTAAGATAAAAGGCTTAAATAATAAGCCTTTTTTATTTACACTAAAATTTGACTAAAAAAAGCTAAACTAGTATAATGTACACAATGAATGAGGTGTTAATATGAAAGATGAAAGAATAAAAGTTACTAACACAGAAGAACTAGAAAAAGGGAGCAAAACTATAACAGCAGGTAAACTTGTATTAGGTGGACTTGCAATTGCTGCTTTAGCTAGATTAATTGTTGCAGGTGCTTATATGGGACAAAATATTAATATGAATTCACAAAAGAATAACCAACCAAATATAACAATTAATCAAGAATATGAAAGACCTGAAATAAAAGAAATGCCAGAAGAAGGTTATGATTCTTATATAAGAGGTGGAAGATAAAAAAGTGTAAAAACACTTTTTTTTATAGAAAAAAAGATGGTGAAAAATGAAAAGAATAGATAATGTTAAGATTTTTAAAGATTTAACAGAAGAACAAGTAATAGATTATGCATTAGAAAAAAATAAAATTAATAAAAAAGACATAATTGAAGTTAATATAGTAAAAAAATCTATAGATGCTAGAGATAAGAAAAATGTTCATTATACATATAGCATTAACGTTTTATTAAAAGATGAAAATAAATATAAGTGGTTAAAAGATATAACTATCAAAGAAGAAGAACCAATTATAAAAAGAAGAACAAGTAATTATAATCCAATTATAGTAGGAGCAGGTCCTGCTGGATTATTTTGTGCTTTAACATTAATAGATAACGGATATAAACCTATCATAATTGAACAAGGTTCATGTGTAGAAGATCGCCAAAAATATGTTGAGGAATATAGAACTAAAGGCAAGTTAAATGAACTATGTAATGTACAATTTGGTGAAGGCGGAGCAGGTACATTCTCTGACGGAAAATTAACTACAGGTGTTAATTCAGAATATATCAATAAAGTATTAAACTATTTTTATAAATTTGGTGCTCCAAAAGAAATATTATATTTATCTAAACCTCATATAGGTACTGATAATCTTATTAAAATATTAAAAAATATAAGAGAATATATAGAATCAAAAGGTGGAAAATACTACTTTGATACTAAATTAACCGACTTTACTAAAGAAAATAATGTATTTACAGTATTAACTAACAATGGAACTTTTATAACTGACACATTAGTATTAGCAATAGGACATAGTGCTAGAGATACATTTAAAATGTTACAAGATAAGAATGTTGAAATGAACAGAAAAAATTTCTCTGTAGGTGTACGTATTGAACATAAACAGAAAATGATAAACGAATCACAATATGGTACATTTACTAAATTAAATTTACCACCAGCAGAATACAAATTAGCTTATCATAACAATGAAAGAAGCTGTTATACATTCTGTATGTGTCCAGGTGGAGAAGTAATGGCATCATCATCTGAATTAGAATCAATAGTAACTAACGGTATGTCTAGATTTAAACGTGATTTAGAAAATGCTAACGCTGCTGTTTTAGTAAATGTAATGACTACAGACTTTGAAGGAAATGATCCATTAGCTGGTATGTATTTTCAAGAAGAATTAGAACATAAAGCATATATACTAGGTGGTTCTAACTATAATGCACCAGTACAAAGATTTGAAGATTTTAAAAATAATGTACCTAGTACACATATTGGCGAAATAAAACCAACGTATTTACCAGGTTATACATTAGCTAATCTTAATGAAATACTACCTGAATATGTTAGGGAAACATTAAAAGAAGGTATTACATATTTCGGAACAAAAATAAAAGGATATGATAATCCTGATGCAATTTTAACAGGTGTAGAAACAAGATCATCATCACCTGTTACAATCGTTAGAAACGAAGAATTAGAATCATCTATTAGCGGAATTTATCCATGTGGAGAAGGTCCAGGTTATGCTGGTGGTATAACTTCAGCAGCAATAGATGGTATAAAAGTAGCAAAAAAAATAATAGAAAAAAAATAGTAAAATTGGACAAATTAAGCAAAAATGTTGTAAAAT